>QHSM01000795.1 GCA_003221595.1 Candidatus Rokuibacteriota bacterium
GCCGAAGAGGAAAAGCGCTACGGCGCCGAGAAGAAGGACATCGAGAAGGACGCCAAGAAGCTCGAGCACGCGCGGGATCTCTTCCGCGAGCGCCACCCCTACTTCGAGTTCGGGGAGGTCCTCCTGCAGATCGCGATCGTGAGCGCGTCGGTGTCGATTCTCTCCACCTCACGCCCGATGTTCTGGTTCTCGCTGGCCCTGGCGGTGCTGGGCGCGGTGCTCACCGTCAACGGCTACTCGCAGCTGTTCACGCTGCCCTTCCTGCACCACCACTGACCGTCCGCGGCCGCCGGGAGGCTCGCCCCGGCGAGGAGCCGCGCCGACACCGCATCTCTAGATGTGAATCGCCTGGCCGAGCGCGGCCAAGGTCGCCTCCAGGGCCGCCTCGGACAGGGTCGGGTGGGCGTGGATCGTGTGGATGATCTCCTCGAGCGTGGCCTCGAGGGTGCGCCCGAGCGTGAACTCGTGGATGATCTCGGTCGCCTCGGGGCCGATGATGTGGACGCCGAGAATCTCACCCGTCGCCTTGTCGGCGACCACCTTGACGAACCCTTCCGTCTCGCCGAGCGCGACCGCCTTGCCGCTCGCCGTGAACGGGAACCGCCCGACCGAGACCTCGCGGCCCTTCTCCCGGGCGCGCGCCTCCGTCGACCCGATCGAGGCGATCTGCGGACGGCAGTAGGTGCACGACGGGACGTTCCCGTAATCGACGGGGCGGGGGCTCTTGCCGGCGATCGCCTCGGCCGCCACGACGCCCTCGGCCATCGCCTTGTGAGCGAGCAGCGGGGCGCCCGCCATGTCGCCGATCGCGTAGAGCCCCTTCACCGAGGTTTCCATGTGGGGCGAGACTTTCACGAACCCGCGCTCGAGCTGGACGCCGACGGTCTCCAGGCCGAGCCCGGTCACCTTCGCGGCCCGCCCCACGGCCATGAGGACCCGCTCGACCTCGAGCTGCTCGCCGCCGAGATCGACGACCACCCCCGATCCGCCGGGCTTCACCGCCGCCACCTTGACGCCGGTCTTCACGGTGATCCCGCGGCGGGCAAACGTCCGCGCCAGCTCCTTCGAGACCTCTTCGTCCTCGACGGGCACGACACGCGGGAGAGCCTCGAGCAGCGTGACCTGGACGCCGTACGACGCGTAGACGTCGGCGAACTCGACGCCGACCGCGCCGGCGCCGATGACGGCGATCGACCTCGGGGCCGCCTCGCTCCGCACCGCGCCGTTCGAGGAGATCACCGTTTTCTCGTCGATGGCGACGCCGGGAAGCGATTTCGGCTCCGAGCCCGTGGCGAGGATGACGGCGCGCGCTTCGAGCGTCTCGACGCCGCCCGTCCCCTGCACCTCCACGACGTTCTTCGCCCTGAGCGTTCCCCGCCCCGGGAACAGGGTGATCTTGTTCTTGCGGAAGAGGAACTCGACGCCCTTCGCCATCCGGTCGGCGACCCGCCGGCTCCGCTGGACCGCCTCGGCGTAGCTGGCCTCGAACCCGCTCACGCGGATCCCGAAGTCCGCGGCGTGGCTCAGGAGGTTGACCACCTCCGCGTTTCTCAGCAAGGCCTTGGTCGGAATGCAGCCCCAGTTCAGGCACACGCCGCCCGGGCGATCGTCCTCGACGGTCGCGACCGAGAGGCCGAGCTGGGCGCAGCGGATGGCCGCGACGTAGCCGCCGGGGCCGGTGCCGACCACCGCGACGTCGAACTTGTGCGTCGCCACGGCCCTAGACCAGCAAGCGCAGCGGCTCCTCGAGCAGGCGCTTGACGTCCTGCAGGAACCGCGCGCCCATCGCGCCGTCCATCACACGGTGATCGCACGAGATCGTCAGCATCATGCGCCAGCCGACGCCGAGTCCCGCGTCGTCCACCACCGGCACGCGCCGGACCGATCCGACCGCCAGGATGGCGCCCTCGGGCGGGTTGATGATGGCCGAGAACTCGGCGACGTCGAACATGCCGAGGTTCGAGATGGAGAACGTCGCCCCCGACAGCTCTGGCGCGCGGAGCTTGCAGCCCGTCGTCGAGGGCGACGGCGATCCCGATGTGCGCCCGGTGGTAGACGCGGATGGCGTCGCCCTGAAGCGAGGCGTTCACGCCCGGATGCTTCAAGAGCGCCAGGGCGCAGGCCCGGATGACGAAATCGTTCACCGAGATCTTGGGCTGTCCCTCCAGCGCGTTCAGCTGCTCGCGCAGCTCCCACGCGCGGTCCATCGCGACCTCGCTCGTGACGTAGAAGTGGGGCACCGGCGCCTTGGACAGGGGCATCCGCCGGGCGATCACCGCGCGAATCTGGGAGAGCGGCACGTCCTCGAACTCGGCGTCCGAGGCGGTCGACGCCGCCGGGAGAGCGGCCGCGCCGGCCCCCTCGACGTCACGACGGATGATGCGACCCCCCGGTCCCGAGCCCTGGATGAGCCGCAGGTCGACGCCGGTCTGCGCCGCGATCTTCTTCGCCAGCGGCGAAGCCTTCACCCGCCCCCCCGCCGACGCAGGCGCCGTCGCGACGACGGGGGCCGGCGCCGAAGCCGTGGCGGCCTGCCCTGGACTTACGCCAGCCACGACGGAGGCCTGCGCACCGACCACCGCCGGCCGCGCGGATTGGCCCTGCGGAGCCGACGGCGTGGCCACGACCTGGCGTGGCGTTGAAGCAACCGCCGACGCCGCGCCCGCCGGGGCCGGAGGAGTGGCAGGCTCCGGGCGAAGTGGGGTTTTCTGAGCTCCGGAGCCTGCCACTCCTCCGGCCCCGGGACGTCGGCCTTGTCCGTCTCGACCTCGGCTAGGATGTCGCCGCCCTGGATCCGGTCCCCTTCCTTCTTGAGCCACTTGATGATCTTTCCGCTCTCCATCGCGTCGGAGAGCTTCGGCATGACGACCTTCGTGACGGCCATGGCTCAGTGCCCGTTCACGTTGCAGACGCGGCGAATGGCGGCGACGATCCGCTCCTTCGACGGCGTCTTCAGCCGCTCGAGATTGCGCGCGTAGGGCATGGGGGCGTTGGCGCCGGTCACCCGCTCCACGGGCGCGTCGAGGTCGTCGAACGCCTGCTCGGTGACCGACGCGGCGATCTCCGAGCCCATCCCGGCGAAGCCGGCGCCCGCTTCCACGACGACGACCCGGTGAGTCTTGCGCACCGAGCCGATGATCGTCTCGGTGTCCATGGGACGGAGCGTGCGCGGATCGACGAGCTCGACGGAGATGCCCTCCTTCGCCAGCTCCTCCGCCACCTCCATCGCCCGGTACATCATGCCCATGTAGGCGATCACGGTGACGTCCGTCCCCTCGCGCCGCACGATCGCCTTGCCGAGCGGGATGAGAAACTCGGGATCTTCCGGCACCTCGCCCTTCACGGCGTAGAGCGTCTCGGACTCGATGAAGATGACCGGGTTGTCGTCGCGGATCGACGACTTGAGCAACCCCTTGGCGTCCATCGGCGTCGTCGGCCGCACCACCTTGAGCCCCGGCACGTGATAGAAGTACGTCTCCATCGACTGCGAGTGCTGCGCCGCCAGCTGCGCCGCCGGCCCGCCCGGGCCGCGGATGACGATGGGCACGTTGAACTGGCCGCCCGACATGTAATACATCTTGGCCGCTGAGTTGACGATCTGATCGAGCGCGAGGAGCGCGAAGTTGAAGGTCATCATCTCGATGACCGGACGCAGCCCCACCATCGCCGCGCCGATCCCCACGCCCGTGAACCCCGACTCGGCGATCGGCGTGTCCACGACCCGCTGCGGGCCGAATTCCTTCAGGAGCCCCTGCGTCACCTTGTAGGCGCCCTCGTAGAGGCCGACCTC
>QHSM01000386.1 GCA_003221595.1 Candidatus Rokuibacteriota bacterium
CCCCGGCCGGGTTCTCGTCGATCGCGCGGCTGACGTTGACGCACATCTTGACGAGCCGGCGGGCCTCCTTCTCGGCCTTGGCCGTCGCGACCGCGCCGGCGATGCGACCGGCAAGGGCCAGAAGGCTATTGTCGAGCTTCACGAAGCCGGTCAGGGCCGGCGAAATGAGGCTGTGCCCCTCCTCGGCAGGACCGACACGATATTCGAGGACGATCACGGCTTGCCCCTGGATGTTCGGAAGGAATCCCGCCTGATAGCGGCCGCGCCCATACACCACGCGTGTGCCGGGCGCGGCGTAAACGATCGTGAACTGCCCCACGACGCCCCAGCCGTCATCGAACCAGAGCCTGCCATCGGGGGCACGCCAGACTCGGTAGCGGCCCAGCCGGAGCGCCCGCGTGAGGTGCGTCGTGAACTCCGGGTGATCCAGCAGGAATTCCAGGACGTCGTGGCGCGCGAGGAACGGTTCCGCCGACGCTGAGGCGCTCACCGAGGCGGTCTCCGCCAGTTCTTGAAGCCGGGCACGTGCGGCCGGCGGGATCTGCGGAGGGAGGGTCCGGGAGGGCGTGGCTCCCCGGGCGGTCGACGCGAGAAGCACCGCCGCGGTGCCAGCAAGAACCCAAGCCACTCGGGTGTGCCTGGACAACACGACCAGCCCAGTATACCCTCTCGGGCACTACGGCTCGGACCGCCCCGAACGCACGGTGCCCCGCGCGGGGTGCAGGGGGCAGCATGTACCAGCATCTCTACGCGATCGCCGACCGGCTCCCGTCAGCGTGGCGTCCGCCTGAGACGAGCGTCGGGGGTCCCATTGTGCTCCGGCGCCTGGGCGACCTGGTCGTGGTCGCGTGCGACGTCGATCCCCCGCCGGTAGCCAACGCCCGGACGCTTGCCCTCCACCACGACGTCGTTGCCACGACGCTGGACGCCGTTGCCACCGTGCCGTTCAGGTTCGGCACCGTCGTGGCGACCGCGGACCTCGACGCGTGGCTCGACGCGCACGCGCCCCTCGTTCGCGCGACGCTCGGCCAGCTTCGGGGCTGCGTCGAGATGAGCGTCAAGCTCCTGCGGCTGCACTGCGGGCACTCGATCGAGCGGACCTGCCGCGAGTGCGCCGACGGCGCCCCCGGGGTCGTCCAGCTCCGCGAGCTGGCCGAGCTGCTCGTGGCGCAGGCAGGAGTGGAGCGGTGGCGCTACCGGTCGCCGGCGGGGGGTAGCAACGTCGCCGGGTCGGTCGCCTTTCTCGTCCCGCGGTCGGAAATCGATGCCTTCCTGACGCGGATCGCGCCCATCGCGCCGCGCGCCGCGGGAATCGCCGTCGTACCGACCGGGCCGTGGCCCCCGTACTCGTTCGTTCCGGCATTCGACCGCTTCCCGCTCGCCAGCCTTGCGAGCCCGGGTCCGCTGCCGGGACGGCTGGCATAGCTGACCATCGCCTTGTCCGACACGGCATTGTGGGATAGGCTTGGCGCCGCTCGTGAGGGGACTCGCCGCGCATCCGGCGCGCCGCGGGCCCGTGACGAGGAGGGCCCGATGCAAAGACTCCGGCGTTCCGCGGTCGAGAGCCTCATGGAAGGGCGCTCCGACACGACGCTCGAGGCGGCGCTCGAGGTGTTCGAGGTCTTCGCCAGCGGATCGCTCACGGACGAGGTCTACATTCTGGACGACGTCGGCGGCAAGCGCATCGCGATTGCTCCGACCGCACTCAAAGACAAGTATCGGCGGGGGTGAGCCATGGCCATCGTCGTGATGTCGCACCAGATGGGAGCAGGCGGCCCGGAGATCGGCATGGCGCTGGCGCAGCGGCTCGGGTATCGCTACGTCAACCAGGAGCTGCTGCTGGACGCGGCGCGCCGGTACGGGCTCGCGGAGGACAGGCTATCGCACCTCGATGAGTCGAAGCCGACGCTGTTCGAGCGCTTCGACACCGAGACGCGCCACCACATCACCGTGCTGCAGACCACGTGCCTCGAGTTCGCGGAGGACGACAACGCCGTGCTGATGCGCGGCGGCGGCCAGTGGCTGCTGCGCGGCGTGCCGCACGTGCTCCGGATCCGGATCATCGCGCCGTTCGAGTACCGCGTGAAGCAGTGGATCAAGCGGACCGCCGAGATGACGGGCGAGACGCCGAACCAGCGCGCGGCCGCGGACCTCGTGCGCCGAGATGACACCGAGAAGTCCGGCCGGATGCGGTACCTCTACGAAGTGGACATCGCGGATCCCACGCTCTACGAGCTGGTCGTCAACACCGAAAAGCTGAAGCACGAGGCCGTAGTCGGGGTCGCCGAGGGGCTGGTGCGCCGTCCCGAGATGGCGACGACCGACACCGGCCGCCAGATGGTCGCGTCGCGGGCCCTCGCGTCACGGGTACAGGTGGCGCTGGCGACGCACCCGGAGCGTGCGCGAGGTGAAGACGCAGCAGGTCGAGATCCCGCCCATTCCACCGTTCGTCGCCTGACCGACGAAGCGCGCTGCTAACGCTCCTGGAGTGACGGCTGGCGCTCGGGCGCCAGTCGATCCGGCGCCTCCGCGACGCGCAGGGTGATCGCGCGCCGCTCGCGATTGCGGACGATCTCGAGCTTGACGGTCTTGCCCACCTCGGCGTCCGCCGAGAGGCGCTGGAGCTGGCGGTAGTCGTCGACGACCGCGCCCTCGAACGACACCACGACGTCGTTCTTCTGAAGGCCCGCTGCCGCCGCCGGGCCCCCCGGATACACGCGCGCGACGACCGCCCCGCGGGCGTCGCGGAGCCCGAGCGACTGCGCCAGATCGGTGGTCAGCGGCTCCATGGCGATGCCGATCCAGCCCCGCGTCACCTTGCCGCGGTCGATCAGCTGTCCCGTGACGCGCTTGACCATGTTCGCGGGAATCGCGAAGCCGATCCCCTGGCCGGTGGCGACGATGGCCGTGTTGATGCCGATGATCTCGCCGCGAAGATTCACGAGGGGGCCGCCCGAATTGCCCGGATTGATCGACGCGTCGGTCTGGATGAAGTTCTCGTAAGTGGCGATGCCCACGTCGGCGCGCCCCGTCGCGCTCACGACGCCGACCGTGACGGTCTGGTCGAGCCCGAAGGGGTTGCCGATCGCGATCGCCCACTCGCCGACGCGGAGCGAGTCGGAGTTGCCGAGCGTCGCCACCGCCACGTCGCCGTCGGGCTCGAAGCGGATCACCGCGAGGTCGGTCTTCACGTCGACGCCCACGATCTTGCCCCGGTACTCCTGCTTCGACGAAAGGCGCACGGTCACGCCGTCCGCGCCGCGGACCACGTGGTGATTCGTGAGCACGTACCCGCGCTTGTCGATGATGACGCCCGAGCCGAGCCCGGGCTGGTGGAACTCCTCGCGGCGCCCCGGACCCTGCGGGCCGAAGAACTGGTCGAAGAAGTCCTTGAGCAGCGGGTCGTCCGAGAACGGCCCCGGCACCATGGGCGGTCGCCGTGTCCGCGCCACCTGAACCGTGCCGATGTGAACGACGGCCGGCCGCACGCGCTCGGCGACGCGAACAAAGGCCGATTGCAGCGCGTCGGCCGGGCTTTGCGACGGATTCGACGGCGACGGGCGGAGGGACGAGCGGGTGAAGATCAGCGCGTGAATCCAAAAGCCCGCGCCAAGAAAGGCGAAAAGTACGGAGGCCGCAAGAGCGATGCGGACACTTCTAGGCAGCATGGGGAACGCCTCGAGCCTTGGATCGCCGCTCTTGCCGGATAGCGAGCGGATCGTACGCGCGGGGGGTGCCGGTGTCAAGGAAACTATTGCCAATCCTATGCATTTTTCTTGACGCCAAAGTTTCCGAAAAGAGACAATGCCCTTAATTTCTACAGGTATTTTCAGCTGTCTGATGAGGCACGGTAGTCTGCGGAGGTCACTCAGCCTGTTCCTCGTGGTGTCCCTGCTGGCGCCCGGTCTGGCGTCTGCCCAGCCGCCACCCATCGGCGCGCAGCCCACCCCGCCATCGGGGACGACGATGCGTCCTGTCCAGCAGGCGCCGCCGGCCGCAGCGGCGCCAGCGCGGGGCACCACGCCCGGGCCGGACTACCGGCTGGGTCCCGGCGACGTTCTGGACGTACAGATCGCCGGCCGCCTCGAGATCATCCGCCAGCAGGTCGTCGTCGATTTCGAAGGCGCCGTCAATGCGCCGCCCCTCGGCGCGATTCCGGTCGGCGGCGCCACGCTGCTCGAGGCCCACCGGCGCGTCGCGGCGCGCGCCCGCGAGGTGTTCCGGTACGCGGAGGCGACGATCACGGTGGTGACGCCGCGAGCGTTCGAGGTCGTCGTGTCGGGCGAGGTCGAGCGTCCCGGAGCGCTCGCGGAGACGGCGCTGCGCCGCGTGCACGACGTCGTCCTCGACGCCGGCGGGATCACGGCGCGTGGCAGCACGCGGCGGGTTCTCGTCACGCGCCGAGGCGTCGAGAGCACTGTCGATCCGCTCGCGTTCCAGCTGCGCGGCGACCTGACGCAGAACCCCGCGGTCGAAGAGGGCGTCAAGATCCACGTGCCGCCGCGCGCCGGGACCGTCGCGCTCACGGGCGCGGTACGCCGGCCCGGCGAGTACGAGCTCGGCGCGTCGCGCTCGCTGCGCTCGCTGCTGGATCTGGCCGGGGGCGTGATCCCGCCGGCGGCCGACAACGAGGCGCGGCTCACGCGCCTCGGGGTTGACGGCCGCAAGACGACGGCCCCGTTCGACATGCGCGCGGCGCTCGCGCCTCCGGCTGACTTTGTCCTTCAGCCGGGAGACGCGCTGTTCGTGCCGCCGGCCGCGACGCTCCAGGATCTCGTCGAGGTCCGGGGCGCGTTCAACGGAACGTCCGAGAGCACCAAGATGCAGGTCGCCGGAAAGGCCACGATCCTCCAGCGCATCGAGCTGGCGCAGGGCGATCGGGTTCGCGACGTCGTACAGCGGGCGGGCGGCGCGGCGGTGTACGCCGACCTCCGCCTCGCGCTGGTCGAGCGCAGCGGCGCCAGCGGCCCGCGCCAGCGGATCCCGATCGATCTCTACCGGATGCTGGTCGAGAAGGACGACGTGCCCAACATCCTGCTCCAGAACGGTGACGTCTTCCTGCTGCCGATCGCCGAGGACAAAGTCTTCATCCTCGGCGAGGTCAAGACGCCGGGCGGGCAGGACTTCCGGCCGGACCTGTCGGCGCGCGAGTACGTCGCGCTCGCGGGCGGGGCGACCACCCGCGGGCGGCTCGACAACACCGTCGTGACGTTCCGCAACGGCAGGACCTACGCGATGGCCGACGCGCCGCCGCTCGAGCCGGGCTCCGTCGTGACGGTGCCGGAAGTGGCGGTCAAGTGGTGGCAGGACTACGTGACGATCCTGTCGACGATCGCGACTCTGGCCACGGCCTACACCGGCCTCTACTTCATCTTCCACGGTCAGGTCAACTGAACAATGTACGAGGCGTATTGGGAGCTGTCCGAAGCGCCGTTCGACAACTCCCCGAACCCGAAATTCTTCTATCTGTCGCCCGAGCACGAAGAGGCGCTGGTCCGCCTGGTCTACACGGTGCGACACCGGAAGGGCTGCGGGATGCTGACGGGCGAGTTCGGTTGCGGGAAGACCACCCTCTCGCGCGCCCTCATCCAGCGCCTGGAGGCCGAGCGTTACGAGATCGGCCTGCTGACCAACCCCGGCTCGACCCCCGTCGACTTCCTCCGCGAGGTGCTCTACCAGATGGGCGTCGAGACCGCGGAGAGTCGCAAGCCCGAGCTTCTGCACCAGCTGAACGACCTGTTCTTCCGCAACTACCAGGCGGGCCGTGACAGCGTGGTCATCGTCGACGAGGCGCAGCTCATCGAGGACGAGGCGGTTTTCGAGGAGTTCCGGCTGCTCATGAACTTCCAGACCGACGACCGCTTCCTGGTGACGCTGGTGCTCATCGGCTCGACCGAGCTCGGCGCGAAGGTCCGCCGCCTCAAGCATCTCGATCAGCGGATCACGCTCCGCTACCACCTCAAGCCCCTCGACCAGACGCAGACGGCGAGCTACATCGGCCACCGGTTGCGGATGGCCGGCCAGACGACCCAGATCTTCACGCCGGAGGCGATCAAGCTCATCTTCGACTTCACGCGCGGCACGCCGCGCGAGATCAACAACCTGTGCGACGTCGCCCTGCTGGTCGGGTACTCGAAGCGCGTGAAGGAGATCGACGAGAAGATCATCGCCGAGGTGATCAAGGACATGGTCGGAGTCTCCTGATGGTGCGCATGAGCGATATCGTCCGGGGTATCGTCCGCGACAAGCCGGCGGCCGCGCCTGGGGAGCCGGCACCGCCCGTAGCGCCGCCCGCGGCGCCGGCCCCGCCGCGGGCCCGGCCGGTCGCCGAGGCGCCGGCGCCCGCCTCGCCGGCTCCGCGGCCCGCGCCGCCGCCCCACGACGAGCCGCCGCGCGCCGTCGACACGGCCGGCCTCGACACGCTGCCGCTCGAGCCCGCGTTCCCCGAGATGCCGGCCGAGAGCGCGGAGCCCCTCTTCATCGAGATCCAGCTCTTCCTGGCGCGCGTCCGCGAGGTCACGCGCACGGGCGACTCGTTCCCGTGGGCGGAGCTCGAGCGTCTCATCGAGCGCTGCGCGGCGTCGCTGGAGCGGTCGGGCGAGCTCTTCTGGGTGGCCAACAACGCCGCGGCGCCCGCCGGCGTCGACTACCTGTCCGTTCACCAGGCGCGGGTGGCGACCCTCGCGATCGCCATCGGCGCGAGCGTCGGGTACGACCGGACGCCGCGCGTGCAGCTCGGCATGGCCGGCTGCCTCATCGATGTCGGGCTCTGGCAATTGCCCGAGGGTCTTCTGCGCCAGCTCGACGCGCTGTCCCCGGAGGAGCAGGCCCTGTACCGCTCGCACCCGCGCCTGTCGGTGGAGTGGATCCGGCGGTGGTCCCCGCCCAGCGAGGGGATCGTCGACGCGGTGCTCCAGCATCACGAGCGGGAGCAGGGCCAGGGCTTCCCGCAGGGCCTGCCGGGCGCGGCGTCGAGCCAGGACGCCAAGATCCTGGGGCTGATCGACACCTACACGGGACTCACGATGCCGCCGCCGCCGCGGCCGCGTCTGAGGCCGCACGAGGCGATCCGCCAGATCGTGCGCACCAAGCACGAGCTCTTTCCGTCCGTGCTGGTCAAGGCGCTGCTCTCGGAGATCTCGGTGTTTCCGCCGGGGACCCTGGTCCGCCTGAACACGGGCGAGGTCGGGCGCGTGACCGCGGTGAACCGCAATCACCCGCTCCGCCCGCGCGTCGAGATCGTCGCCGACGGCAAGGGCCAGCGCCTGGCGTCGCCCAAGACGACGGATCTGTCGGACGCGCCGTTCCTCTACATCACGGGCGCCGTGGCCGAGGGCGGCCGGTGAGAGCGGCGGCGGCGCGCGTCGTCGTCGAGGGGTTCAGCTGATGGCGCAGTACGAGATGAACCTCCGCGACTACTGGCTGATCGTGCGCCGCCGGCGCATGATCATCATCACGTCGACGGCGCTGGTCGCCCTCCTCAGCCTCGGCCTCGCCCGGCAGAAGGTCCCCACCTACCAGGCGACCGCGGCGGTCAAGTTCGAGCAGTCGACCCAGATGTCGGGGCTGCTCGTGGAAGTGCTCTCGTACTCGAGCGCCGACTCGATCGAGACGCAAGTCACGCTGATCAAGAGCTACCCGATCCTCGAGTCGGTCGCGAAGCGGCTGGGCAGGCTGCCGGAGATGAGCGCGGGCGGGGGCCCGCGTGACACGAAGAGCTACTGGGCCGCCCTCGACGCGATCAGCAGCAAGCTCCGGGTCACCCGGGTGCCGAACACGAGCATCCTGGAGGTCACGGCGACCTCGCCGAACCCGCGCGAGGCGCGCGACCTCGCCAACGCCACCGCGGAGGCGTACCGCGAGTTCAACAAGTCGCTGCGGAACTCGCGCGTCACCGAGGCGCGGCGGTTCATCGAGAACCAGCTCAAGGACGTCGAGACGCGCGCCCGGCGCACCGAGGCGGAGATCTGGGCGTTCCGGGAGGCCAACCGGATCATCGCGCCCGGCGCCGAGTCAACGGTGCTGCTGTCGGTCTTCACCCAGGTGCGGGGAGACATCGAGAAGACGCGCCAGCAGCGGATCGAGCTCGAGGCGATCCAGCAGCGGCTGAGCCGGGTCGAGCCCGCGAGCCGACCCGACCGCATCTTCATCGAGACCACCAACCCGGCGATGCAGAGGCTGCAGACGACCTACTCGGAGCTTCTCCTGGAGCGGAACAGCCTCGCCATCGAGGTGACCGACAAGCATCCGCGCCTGCAGGCCATCGACGACCGGATGAACGAGATCCGGACGGAGATGCGGCGCGAGGTCGCGGCGCAGATCGCCATGCTGCGCGGTCGCGAGGAGCTCCTGAACCGGCAGATCGGTGAGCTGCAGCAGAAGAACCGCGAGGTGCCGTCACTCGAGCTCGATCTGCAGCGGCTCCAGCGCGAGGCCAAGACCAACGACGAGCTCCTGGCGATGCTGAAGACGAAGCACCAGGAGGCCTTGATCAAGGAGGCCGAGCAGATCGAGGAAGTGTCGATCGTGCGCCCGGCCACGGAGCCGGACACGCCCCTGGGCGGCGAGACCCTGAACACGTTCATGGTCGGCGCGATGCTGGGCCTGGCGGTGGGCCTGGTGCTCGCCTTCATCCGGGAGACCCTCGACACGTCGATCGGCACCATCGAGGACGTCGAGGCGTACCTGGGCGTGCCGGTGCTGGGCGTGGTGCCGCACATCGACTCGCGCGAGACGGTGCAGCGGATTCTCGAGCGCCGCCCGGCGCTGGCCCAGATCGATCCCGAGGCCCTGCTGAGCCACTCGCTGCTCATTACCCACTTCGATCCGAAGTCGCCCGTCGCCGAGGCGTACCGGACCCTCCGCACCAACATCCAGTTCGCGCGCATGGAGCGGTCGGGCAAGGTCCTCGTCGTCTCGAGCCCGACCCTGCAGGAGGGCAAGACCACGACGATCGTGAACCTGGCGCTCACGATGGCCCAGAGCGGCCAGAAGACCCTGCTCGTCGGCGCGAACATGCGCCGCCCGAGCATCCACCGGTTCTTCGGCATCGAGCGCGAGCCTGGCCTCTCGAACATCCTCGTCGGCAGCGCGCAGTGGCGCGACTGCATCCGGACGGTCGCGGACATCCTCATGGGGCGGTTCGAGATGGAGGACATCATGGCCGCCCCCGGCCTCGACAACCTGCACATCATCGAGGCCGGGCCGGTTCCGGCCAACCCGTCGGAGCTGCTCTCGACGCCGGCGATGACCGGATTCCTGCACTCGGTGCGCGACGTGTACGACGTCGTCCTCGTGGACACGCCGCCGATCCTGCCCGTCACCGACTCGGCGATCGTCGCGTCTCAGGCCGACGGCGTGGTGCTGGTCTACCAGGCCGGG
>QHSM01000387.1 GCA_003221595.1 Candidatus Rokuibacteriota bacterium
TGCACGCCTACGAAGCCGGAACGGCGCTCCAGACCGTGCCCACGCTCGCGATGCTGACCGAGCCGCTCGCCGCGGTGCGAGGCCGCGCGCGCCGGGTACTGCGGCAGCTCGCGCCGGATGTGCGGGAGCGTCTGGGCGCTAGCCTCGTCGACGATCTCGCCCAGGTGGGCGGCGGCGCCCTGCCGACCGTCGAGCTGCCGACCGTGGCTGTCGCCGTGGGGATGAGCTCGGCGGCCGCGATGCGGCTCGACGAGGCGTTGCGCGTGGGCGATCCGCCGGTCGTGGGCCGCATCACCCGCGACCGCCTCTTCCTCGACTGCCGGACGGTGCTGCCCGGGCAGGTGAAGGCTCTCGCCGGGGCACTGACCATCGCGGCGGCTCGCCTGTGAGCGAAGCGACTCCGAAGCACGTCGTCGTCGGTACCGCCGGGCATATCGACCACGGCAAGACATCGCTCGTGAAGGCCCTCACCGGCATCGACACCGATCGCCTGCCCGAGGAAAAGGCCCGGGGGATCACGATCGATCTGGGATTCGCCTTCCTCGAGGAGCCGGGCGGGCTCACCATCGAGATCGTCGACGTTCCGGGGCACGAGCGATTCGTCAAGAACATGCTGGCCGGCGTCGGCGGTATCGATCTGGCGATGCTGGTCATCGCGGCCGACGAAGGCGTGATGCCCCAGACGCGCGAGCACCTCGCGATCTGCTCCCTGTTGCACATCAAGGCCGGGCTCATCGCGCTGACCAAGGCCGATCTGGTCGAGCCGGACTGGCTCGAGCTGGTACGCGAGGATGTGGCGGGCTCGGTCCGCGACACGTTTCTGGCGGGCGCGCCGATTCTCCCGGTATCCGCCAAGACGGGCCAGGGGCTCGGCGACCTCCGCGCGGCCCTTCGCGCCCTTGCGGAGGCGGTGCCCCCGCGCGGGACCGACCAGCTTCCGCGGCTCCCCATCGACCGGGTCTTCACCGTCAAGGGATTCGGCACCGTCGTCACCGGCACGCTCACCGCGGGCGCGCTCGGTGTCGACGACCGTGTCGAGGTCTATCCGCGAAAGACCGAGGCCAAGATTCGGGGGCTGCAGACCCACAGCCATCCGGTGACCTCGGCCCGAGCCGGACAGCGCACCGCGGTCAACCTGCAGGGTCTCGAGCGGGCCGCGATCGCCCGCGGTGACGTGGTCGGACTGCCCGGCACGCTCGTGCCGTCGCTCCTCGTGGACGGAACGCTCGAGCTCCTGAAGGATGCGCCACGCCCCCTTCGGTCGCGCGCGCGGGTGCGGTTCCACGTCGGGACGAGCGAGATCATGGCCCGCGCGCTGCTGCTGGACCGGACCGAGCTCGCGCCCGGTGAGACGAGCTTCGCGAGGTTTCGTCTCGAGGGGCCGCTGGTCGCGCGGCCCGGCGACCGGTTCGTCGTCCGCTCCTACTCTCCGGTCGTGACGATCGGCGGCGGCACGCTGCTCGACGTCGATCCGCCGCGCTTCAAGCGCAAGGGGCCGGCCCTGGTGGCCCATCTCACGCTGCTGCAGGCGGGCAACCCGGAGGCGGTGCTGGAGGAGCACGTCCGTCACATGGGCGCTGCGGGCGTCCGGCTCGGGACCCTCGCCGGGCGCGTGCCCTTCGGGCCGGCGCAGCTGAGGGGTCTCCTCGACGCGCTTCAGGCGGCCGGCCGGGTGATCGCCGTGGACCGCGACTGGTTCATCCATCCCGACAGCTTCGCCAGGCTACGCACGCTCGTCGTGGAGGCGCTCGCGGCGTTCCACCACGCGAGCCCGTTGAAGCCCGGCATGTCACGTGAGGAGCTCAGGAGCCGCGCCGGCGGCGCCGACGAGCGGGTCTTCGCATTTCTCCTGTCGTCGCTGGGGGTCGACGGGACCGTCAAGACCGAGCGGGACAAGGTCCGTCTGGCCTCGCACGAGGTCCGCCTTTCCCCGGAGCAGCAGCGGATCATCGACCATCTCGAGGGGGATTTTCTCCGCGCGGAAGCCGCTCCGCCGAGCGCCGAGGAGGCACTGGGCCGGGCGGGGCTCGGCGGCGACGAAGAGCACGAGCTGTTCCAGGTGCTCGTGCAGGCCGGCAAGCTCGTGCGGGTGAGGGAATCGCTCTTCTTTCACGCCCGCGCGCTCGACACGATCCAGACGAAGCTCGTGGCGCTCCTGCGCGAGCGCAAGGAGATCGGACCGGCCGACATCAAGGATCTGCTGGGCATTTCCCGGAAGTACGCGATTCCGCTTCTGGAGTTCTTCGATCAGCGGCGCGTCACCGCGCGCGTCGGGGAAAGGCGCATCTTGCGCGCGGGGTAGGTCGGGAGTAAGGTTGGGGTCGTTCGTGGAAAGGAGTTGCGCATGTTTGGGCTTGGTTATCAGGAACTTCTGATCATCCTGGTGATCGTCCTGATCTTGTTCGGCGCGAACCGACTGCCGGAGCTCGCCCGCTCGCTCGGCTCGAGCGTCAAGGAGTTCAAGAAGGGCGTCAACGAGGTCAAGGCCGAGGACACCGCTGCCGCCGCGAAGAAGCCAGAGGAGAACAAGACGTAAGCTCGCGCCTCGATTTCCTCGTCGCGACCGCCCTCTCGCTTCTCACGATCGCATCCCGGCTCCCGTACCGCGCCCGGCTGCTCTACAACTGGGACGCGGTGCAGTTCGCGCTTGCGCTCCGCGAGTACGACGTCATCAAGCACCAGCCGCACCCGCCGGGCTACATCCTCTACGTCGTCGTCGGCCGGATCGTCAATGCCTGGCTCGACGACCCGACGGCGACCTACGTGGCGCTCGCGGTCCTCTTCAGCGGACTGACGACCTTCGTCGTCTACTATCTCGCCCGCGCCGTCTATGACCGGGCCACCGCGCTCGCCGCCGCCACGCTCCTGGCGGTGAGCCCGCTCTTCTGGTTCTACGGCTCCGTCGGACTGACCTACGCCGGCGAAGCGCTCTTCGCGTCCACCGTGGCGTTCTTCGCTTTTCGCGCGCTCAACGGAAGCCGGAGCGACGCGTACCTGGCCGCGTGGTATCTCGGCATCGCGGGCGGGATGCGCCAGTCTCTCCTCGTCCTGCTCCTTCCCCTGTGGTGCGGCTGCGTGCTCGTCGGCGTCCGCCGGCTCCGTGTCCTCGCCATCGGACTCGCCATCCTGTGCGTGTCGGTCCTGACCTGGTTCGTGCCGATGATCTGGCTCACCGGCGGCCTCGAGCGGTATCTGGCCGCGTCGGTCGAGCTGGCGGGGTCCGTCGTCAAGCCCACGTCGATCGTGGGCGGCCCCCTGGAGGCCACGCTGCGCATGTCGCGCCATCTGCTGGAGTCCGTGCTCGTCGCGCTCGGGCCGCTGGCCGCGGCGGGGTTTCTGTCGGTCTGGTACGTGCGCCGCTACGGCTGGGGCGCGCGCGAGTGGTTCCTCCTGGGGTGGACGATCCCGCCGGTGGCGGTCTGCACCCTGGTGCACTTCGGCCAGGCCGGGTACGTCCTGACGTTCCTCCCGGCGCTGGTCATCTTCCTCTCGCGGGTGCTGGTCACGGCGCTGGGCCACGCCGGCGAGTCGCTTCCCCATCCGCGCGCGCGCGTCGCGCTCACGGCGGCGGTGCTCGTGCTCGTGGTGCTCGTAAACGGCTCGTTCTTCGTGTCGGCGCGGCCGACGCCCCGGGATTTTGACACGCCGCGACCCACCTGGGTCCGTCAGGCGCACGACGAGGCGTTCGACTGGATCTTCAGCCGGACCGCCGCGGCGCTGCGCGAGCACGAGGACGTGGTGCGCGGATTCGTCGACTCCATCCGCGGGCTGTACGCGAGCGCGGAGACCGTGGTGATCACCGAGCAGGGCAATTCCCGCTCGTACCCGTGGTACCGCCACGCGATGTTCTACTTGCCGGAGTATGCGGCCTACGAGCTGCAGGTCGGCGGTCTGACCCCGGGGTTCCGAGCGTCCCGGCTCTCCACGACCATGACAACGACCCCCGAGACCCTGATCCGTCTGCCGGCGTCGGTGGAGCGGCTGGTGTGGTTCGTCGACCACTGGAGCCCGACGACCGTGCGGCCGGCGGGCCTCGTCGAGATCGAGATTCCCTACGGCCGCTATCTGTACGTGCTGCCGCTGGGCAAGAAGCCCGTCGCCTACGAGGATTACACCTTCGTCCGCGTCGAGCCCCCCCGCCGTGCCGTCGGCGCCGCGCGTGCCCGATCGCGGTGAGCGCCCCGCGGGCCGAGCCCTCCGGTGGCGCAACGATGTTCTCGTAATCGCGGCGGCGCTGTTTCCGCTCGCGCTCTTCGCCGCGCGCGAGCGGCTGATCGCGGGCGCGCCCGGGTTCCCGCTCGACGACTCGTGGATTCACCTCCAGTTCGCGCGCAACCTCGCCGAGGGCGCCGGTTTTTCGTTCAATCCGGGTCGGCCGGTCGCGGGCTCGACGGCGCCGCTCTGGACCTTGCTGCTCGGCGCCGGCGCCACCGTGTTCTCCGCCTCGCTCTGGACGGCGAAGGTGCTCGGGATCATCGTGACCCTGGGCGCCGGCCTCCTGACCCGCCGGGCCGTGCTCGCCTGGGGGGCTCCCGCCGACGCGGCGCTCGTCGCGGCCGTGGCGCTCATGTGGATGGGACCGGTCGTCTGGGGCTCGCTCTCGGGCATGGAGGTCTCGCTCGCCGCGCTCCTGGTGGCTGCGGCGCTCCTGGCGCACGGGCGCGATCGCCCGCTCGCGACGGCCGGGTGCGCGGCGCTGGCGGTCCTGGCGAGGCCGGAATCCCTTCTGCTCGTTCCTCTCTTCGTCGTGGCGCGTCCGGTGACGCTCCGCCGGGTCGCGACCTTTGCGGTGGTGACCGGCGTGATCGTCGCGCCGGCAGTGCTGTTCAGCCTGTCGACCGCGGGGACCCTGTATCCCGCCACGGCCGCGGCGAAGATCGAAGGCGGGCTGGTCGGCTGGCTCGGCGGCGTCACCGAGCCGGCATCGCTCACCTGGATCGCGCGGCCGCGGATGTTCTTCGCGGAGTGGATTCGCTGGCTCACCGCCACCCACTGGCTCATTCCGCTGGCGCTCGCGGCGGGGCTCGTTCAGGTCTGGCGCGTGACGGGCCGCGCGCTCGGTGTGATCACGCTCGGCCTCCTCGCGCACCCGCTCGGCATGGCGCTCCTCGCGCCCTACCGCGGTCCAGCGTTTCAGGAGGGGCGCTATTCGATCCACCTCCTTCCGCTCGCCGTGCTCACGGTGGCGGTTGCGTTCGGCGGCCGGCGCGACGCTCCGCGGGCCGCCGGCCGCCGGGCGCGCATCGTCGTGATGCTGGCCTGGCTCGCGATCGCCGCGGTCACGCTCGGGCCAGCGGCCACGCGCTACGGGTGGGCGGTGCAGAACATCAACGCCATGCAGGTTCACCTCGGGCGGTGGGTCGACGCCAGCGCGCCGAAGACCGCGCGCATCGCGGTGAACGACATCGGCGCGATCGCCTACTTCTCCCGTCGCGAGGTCATCGACCTGATGGGGCTCGTGACGCCCGAGATCATTCCTTATCGACGTCAGGGTGAGGGGGGAGTGATCCGGTACCTGAAGGAGGCCTGCCCGCAGTACGTGATCATCTTCCCGGCGTGGTTCCCGCGGCTCGCCTCGAGTTCGGACACACTCGAGCCCGTCTATCGCGTGCGCCTGGAGCGCAACGAAGTCGCGGGCGCGGCGGAAATGGTCGTGTATCGGCTGGTGCGCTGTGCGGTATGATCGCGTCATGCTGCGAACCGCGTTGCTTCTCGCGGTCTTCGGGCTCGTCGCCGCGCTCCCGGCGCGCGTCGACGCCGAGATCTACAAATGGGTCGACGACAACGGCGTGCCCCACTTCGCGGACGGTATCGACAGCGTTCCCGATCGCTATCGCTCGCGCGCGTCGCCGGTGGGGCTGAAGAACGAGCCGGCCACCTCGAGCGGCCCCAGCAGTGGTGGCAAGGCCGGCCCCTCGGGTGGCACGACGATCAACTTCACGCCCGGTCAGCGGATCCTCGTGGACGTCAAGATCAACGGCAGCGGCGGCGCTCGGCTGATGCTCGACACCGGCGCCGACCGGACGCTCATCAGTCCCCGCGCGCTCCAGGCGGCCGGGGTCCGGATCGCGGGGCCGACGACGACGGGCCAGATCGTGGGCGCGACGGGCAGCGAGCGGATCGAGTTCGTCGCCATCGACAGCCTGGAAGTCGGTGATGCCCGCGTGGGCCGGATGTCGGTCGGCTCCTTCAACTTGCCGACCACGGACGTCGGCGACGGGCTCCTCGGTCGCGACTTTCTCGACCAGTTCAACGTCAATATCGATTCTGGCAAGGGTGTGGTCACGCTCTCCCCGAAGTAGCCCGTCGCGCACGCTGTGATACGATGACGCCCCGGGTCATGGACTACAAGGCCACGCTAAATCTGCCGAAAACCGCCTTCCCGATGAAGGCGAACCTGCCGAAGGCCGAGCCCGAGATGCTCGGCTGGTGGGAGTCATTCGGAATCTACAAGCGCCTGCGTCAGGCGGCGGTGGGCCGGCCGATGTGGATCCTCCACGATGGTCCGCCATACGCCAACGGCAACATTCATCTGGGGACCATGCTGAACAAGGTCCTCAAGGACATCATCGTCAAGTCGCGCTCGATGTCCGGCTTCAACGCGGTGTACGTGCCGGGCTGGGATTGCCACGGGCTTCCGATCGAGCATCAGGTCGACAAGGAGCTGGGCCTCGACAAGCCCGGCATCGACGTGCGCAGCGCCATGGATCCGGTGGAGAAGCGTCAGAAGTGCCGGGAATACGCGCTCCGGTTCATCGACATCCAGCGCAGCAGCTTCAAGCGCCTCGGCGTCTTCGGCGACTGGGACAACCCCTACGTCACGATGGAGCCGGCGTACGAGGCGGTCATCGCGCGCGAGTTTGGCCGCTTCGTGGGTCGCGGTCTGGTCTACAAGGGCCTCAAGCCGGTGCACTGGTGCATGTACTGTAGGACCGCCCTGGCGCAGGCCGAGGTCGAGTACGAGGATCAGCGGACCCCCTCGATCTGGGTCAAGTTTCCGATGACCTCCGTGCCCGGCGAGCTCCAGTCGGCGATCGGCGGGCGGCCGGTCTTCGCGGTGATCTGGACGACGACGCCGTGGACCCTGCCGGCCAACCTCGCGATCGCCGTCCACCCGGCCCAGAGCTACGTCGCCGTCGAGATCGCGGGCGAGGTCTACATCGTCGCGCGAGCGCTGCTGAACGATTTCCTCGGGCTCTTCAAGGAGCCCGGCCACCGCAAGGAGCCCGGCCACCGCGTCCTGGCCTCGGTCGACGGTGAGCG
>QHSM01000388.1 GCA_003221595.1 Candidatus Rokuibacteriota bacterium
CGATCACGCCGATGTTCAGGATCGATCCCGAGTAGAGCCAGGGCCGCAGGAGGTCGGGGCGGCGCACGAGTCCAAGGCCGGTGAGAACCCAGTCGCCCCAGTTGCGCAGCCCGTCCGACGCCGTCCACGGCCGATCGAAGGCGAAGAGAAAGACGTTCAGGGTGGCCATGAGCACGGCCGCGCCCCACACCACCCACGGACGCGCGAACAGCGCCGCGTACTGCGGGGCGAACGAGCTCGCCATCAGGCGATCACGGGCGAGATGCTGAGCCGGAACCCGATGACGACCGGACGACGGGATAGCCGGAGCGCTTCCACGCCGTCATGCCGCCGGTGACGTTGTAGAAGCCCTTGAGGCCGTGCCGCGTGAGCGCGCTGATCGCCGTGCTCGAGCGAAGGCCGCCCGCGCAGAGCACCGCTTTCGGCCCCTCGGTCGGCACCTCGGCGTGGCGCGACGCCGCCTCCAGCATCGGCAGATGCGTGGCGCCCTTGATGTGGCCCTCGAGCCACTCGGCGGGCTCGCGGACGTCGATCACGGTGACCGCGCGGCCCTGCTCGAGCCACTCGGCCAGCTCGTTGACCGTGATTTGCGGGACCGACTCGACGGCGAAGCCCTCGCTGCGCCATTCGATCATGCCCCACTGGAGAAAGCCCGTGACCTCGTCGACGCCGACGCGCGACAGCGCCGGGACGGCGCGATCGAGGTCCGACGGCCCCTGCGCCAGCAAGAGCAGCGGGACGCCCGCCGGGACCATGCCGGCGACGCGCTCGGCGAACTGCGGGCTCTCGATCCACACATTGATCGCGCCGGGAATGTGCGCCTCGCCATAGGTGGCGGGGTCGCGCAGGTCCAGGACGATCTCGCCGCGGCGCACCGCCTCCGACGCCTCGCGCGCGCTGTACGGGCGCGGCTTGGCCGCCATCAGGGAGACGAGCCCCTTGTTCTTGCCGACGATCTTCTCGAACGACGGCGGCTTCGGGGGCAGGTCGCGCATGAGGAAGTCGACGAACGCGGCCCGCTCGCGGAGCTGCAGGGCCGGATTGAAGCGGCGCTCGAAGCCGATCGTCGACCCCGACTTGGACGACATGGCGCGCCCGCACGACGAGCCGGCGCCGTGGGCGGGGTAGACCTCGACGCTGTCGTCGAGCGGCAGGAGCACGCGGTGCAGGCTCTCCCAGGCGTCCTCGGCCGCGCGCGCGCCGCCGAGATCGGGGCGCCCGACCGCGCCGACGAAGAGCATATCGCCGGTGAGGACAAACCACGGCGCGTCGCCGCGCGACAGGTCGGTCACCAGGAGGCAGATCGAGTCCGGCGTGTGGCCGGGCGTGTGAGCGACCTTGAAGCGCACCGTACCGATCACGATCTCGTCGCCGTCCTGCACCTCCTCGTGCTCGAAGACCACGCCGGAGGCGCGGTGCACCAGGATCGGCGCCCGGACCGCCTCGGCCAGGTCGCGATTGCCGGAGATGTGGTCGGCGTGCGTGTGCGTCTCGAGGATGTGGCTGGTGGTGAGGCCCGTCTTCGCGGCGAGGCGGAGGTACTCGGGAACACGGTCGCGGCCGGGGTCGACGACGAGCGCTCGCCCGGCCTCGCCACAGCCGATGAGGTACGAGAGGCAGCCGGACTCCTCGTTGAGGATCTGCTGGAAGATCATGGCGGGCCTATTCTACGTCCAAGACCCCCCCGGCTCTAGTGCTTCTCGGCGCTCTCCTTCTCGGCCTTCGCCTCCTTGACGACCTTCTCGGCGAGGAAGGCCGGGACCTCTTCGTAGTGCGAGAACTCCATCGAATAGCCGCCGCGGCCGCCGGTCATCGAGCGCAGGCTCGACTCGTAGGTCAGCATCTCGGCCATCGGCACCACCGCGCGCACCGACGCGGTCTCGCCCGCCGGCTCCATCCCCACGATCCGGCCGCGGCGCGAGTTCAGGTCGCCGATGACGTCACCGGCGTGGTCGGCGGGCGTCATGACCTCCACGTTCATGATGGGCTCGAGCAGGATCGGCCGGGCATCCATGAACACCTTCTGCAGGCCCATCGACGCCGCGATCTGGAACGCCATGTCGGAGGAGTCGACGTCGTGGGAGGAGCCGTCGTAGAGGGTGACCTTCATGTCCACGACCGGGTAGCCGGCGAGAATCCCCTTCTTCATGCACTCGCGCACGCCCTTCTCGACCGACGGGATGAAGTTGCGCGGGACCGCGCCGCCGAAAACGTCGTCGACGAACTCGAACCCGCCGCCGCGCGCCATCGGCTCCACCCGGAGCCAGGTGTCGCCGTACTGCCCGCGCCCGCCGGTCTGCTTCTTGTACTTGCCCTGGCCCTCGGCGCGCCCCTTCACCGTCTCCTTGTAGGGGATGCGCGGGGGCAGGAGGTTGACGTCGACGTTGTACTTGCGCTTCATGCGCTCGACGACCATCTCGACGTGCAGGCTGCCGACGCCCGAGACGAGGAGCTGCTTCGTCTCGGGATCGAAGTGGTAGTGGACCGTCGGATCCTCCTCGGCGATCCGCGCCAGCGCGGTCGAGATCTTGTCCTCGTCGCCGCGCGTCTTCGGCTGGATCGCGAACGAGATCGCCGCCTCCGGGAACGTGATCTTCGGCAGCTCGAACGGGTGCGTCTCCTCGCAGAGCGTATCGCCCGTCTGCGTCTCCTTCAGCTTCTGGGCGACGCCGATCTCACCAGCTCCGAGCGCCTCGACGTTCTTCTGGGTCTTGCCCTGGAGCCACGAGACGTGCCCCATCCGCTCCCGGGCGCCGCGCCCCGGGTTCAGGAGCGTCGAGTCCGCCCGGAGTGTGCCGCTGGTCACGCGGAAGAGCGAGAGCTTGCCGATGTGCGGGTCGCTGAGTGTCTTGAAGACGAGCGCCGTCACCGGCACCTTCGGGTCGGCGGCCCGGGTGGCGGCCTGCTTGGTCTTGAGATCGGTGCCCCCGACCTCGGGCCGGGCGGCCGGCGACGGGAGCGAGTCGACGATGAGGTCGAGCAGCGCGTGGATCCCGATGGATTTCGACGCCGCGGCGCACAGGACCGGCACGAGCTTGCCCTCGGTGATACCGGCGCGGAGGGCCTTCAGCATCTCGGCCTCGCCCAGCGTCCCTTCCTCCAGGTACTTGCTGAGCAGGTCGTCGTCGGTCTCGGCGGCGGCCTCGACGAGCTTCTCGCGGTACTCCTTGGCGCGATCCCCGAGGTCGGCGGGAATCTCGCCCTCGGTCGGCTTGCCGCCCGCGAACGTCACCGCCTTCATCTTGACGAGATCGACGAACCCGCGGAAGCCCGACTCCTCGCCGAGCGGGATGTGGAGCGCGACCAGCCGCCCCTTGAGGCGCCGGCCGAGCGATTCGAAGGTACGGAAGAAGTCGGAGCGCTCACGGTCGAGGCGGTTGACCACCACGACGCACGGCAGCGTGTATTCGGTCGCGAACTTCCAGACCTTCTCGGTCTGCACCTGGACGCCGGCGACCGCGTCCACGACCACGACCGCCGCCTCGACCACCCGGAGCCCTGCCCGCGCGTCGGCGATGAAATCGCCGTACCCGGGCGTGTCGACGAGGTTGATCCGGTGGCCCTTCCAGTCGCAGTAGGCCACGGAGGTATTGATCGAGATCTTGCGCTTGATCTCGTCAGGGTCGAAGTCGGTGGTGGTGGAGCCGTCGTCCACCCGGCCCAGGCGCGTCACGGCACCGGCGGCGAACAACATGCCCTCGACGAGCGACGTCTTGCCCACGCCGCCGTGACCGACGATGCCGACGTTCCGGATTTTCCCGATATCGATCGCCATCAGCAGGCCTCCTGGAACGCGATGCGGTGGGCCGCATGCTACCACCGAAGGGCGGACGCTGTTAAGCCCCGACCGCCCGGCGCACCTGGGCGACGACCTCCTCTTCCGTGCCCGCCAGATCGGTCGGCGGGGCGAGCGGCGGTGGCGCGTACTTGAGCCCCGCGCCGGTGAGGATCAGCATGACCTCGGCGTCGCGGGCGACCTCACCGCCGTCCTTGAGCCGCGCGAGCGCCGCGACCAGCGCGGCGGACTCGGGCGCCGTCCAGATGCCCTCGGTGCGCGCCACCAGGCGCTGCGCCTCCTGGATCGCCGTCTCGTCGACCGCCACCGCGCCGCCGCCCGTCTCGCGCAGGAGCCGCAACATCTGGCGCCCGGCGAAGGGCGAGGGCACCCGGAGCCCCGCCGCGTGCGTCGTCGGATTGTCCCAGGCCGTCGTCGTCTCGGCGCCCGAGGCGAACGCCTTCACGACGGGCGCGCAGCCGTCGGCCTGGACGGCGAAGAAGCGCGGGAGCGGCCCCGAGAGCCAGCCCATCGCGCGCAGCTCCTCGTAGCCCTTGGGGATGCCGACGAGCCCGGTACCCCCGCCCGTCGGATAAAGCAGGACCTCGGGCATGCGCCAGTCCAGCTGCTCGGCCAGCTCGAGGCCGATCGTCTTCTTCCCCTCCAGGCGATAGGGCTCCTTGAGCGTCGAGAGGTCGAACCACCCGAGCAAGGGCGCGACGCGAGAGACGACTCTCCCCGCGGTCGCGATCGAGCCCTCGATGGTGAAGACGTGGGCGCCGGCAATCTGCGCCTCGGCGACCGCCGCCGGCGGCGTGCCGCGCGGCACGATGACGACGCAGGGCAGGCCGCACCGCGCGGCGTACACCGCCGCCGCGCCGCCGGCGTTGCCCGCCGACGGAATGACGAACCCCCTGGCGCCGAGCGTCCGGGCGCGGGTGAGCGCCATGCCGAGGCCGCGCGCCTTGAACGATCCGGTCGGATTCTGGCCCTCGTCCTTGCCCCAGATCTTCCGGATCCCGAAGTGGGCGGCGAGCCGAGGGAGATCGAGGAGCGGCGTCCCCCCCTCGCCGAGCGTCACCGGCGGCTCGGCCTCGTCGAGGGGCGTCAGCTCCCGGAACCGGTACATGCCGGCCGCGCGCTGACGGAGCGCGCTCTTGGTGACGCTCGAGGCGACGCGCGCCAGGTCGTAGCGGACGGCGAGCATCTGGCCGCACTTCTCGCACACCGTCAAGAGACGCTTGGCGTCGTGAGCGGCGCCGCAGATCGTGCACTCGACGTGACTGACGAAGCTCATCGCTGACTCCCGGGGACGACGGCGGTTTCGTGCATGGCGTCGAGTGTAGCCGATCCAGAGTGGCGCGGGCTTACGGTTCAGTCGATGAGGCCCGGTCTCAGGTGGAGGTCGAGCGGTGAGAGCCCCGAGCCGGCGCGGCGGCCGGGCGATCGATCAGATCGTCTGGCGCATCGCCGTGCGCGCGGGCAGGGTCATGCCGCGCTCCTCGGCCATGCGTGCGAGCTCCTGCGGCAGCGCGAACCGGACGTCCTCCTCGACCACGTGGACCTCCCGGACCGAGACGCCGTGCCCGCGCAGCGCCTCCACCGTCTGGGTCACGAGCACCTCCGGCGTCGAGGCACCGGCGGTGATGCCGATCCTCGGCGCGCCCTGCAGCCACTCCGGACGGATGTCGCCGACGTCGTTGATGGGGTGGGCCCGGGTGCCGGCCATGCGCGCCACCTCGACGAGCCGGATGGCGTTGGAGCTGTTGGCCGAGCCGATGACCAGCAGGAGGTCGACGTCGTTGGCCAGACGCTTGACGGCTGCCTGTCGATTCTGGGTCGCGTAGCAGATGTCGTTGCGGGAGGGGCCGACGATCTTCGGAAACTTCCGGCGCAGCGCC
This sequence comes from Candidatus Rokuibacteriota bacterium, assembly GCA_003221595.1. Lineage (GTDB taxonomy): Bacteria > Methylomirabilota > Methylomirabilia > Rokubacteriales > CSP1-6 > AR31. The sequence goes on from QHSM01000388.1 coordinate 5,677, forward strand.
TCGATCACGTCGCGCGTGTCGTCGACGGAGAGGGTGGTCTGGGTCAGATAGGCGACCTTGTCCGGGTTCGGCACCTCGAGCATGGCGACCTCGTCCACGTCGGCGATGACGAAGATGCGGTCCGGCGCCTCGCCGAGCGTGCCGATGACCTCGTCGTGGTCCTCGTGACCGATCAGGACGATCGAGTAGTCCTCACGGGCGTAGCGGATCGCCTCGAGGTGCACCTTGGTCACCAGCGGGCAGGTCGCGTCGATCACGCGAAGACCGCGACGGACCCCCTCCTCCCGTACCTCCGGCGCGATCCCGTGCGCGCTGAAGATGACGGTCGCGTCGTCGGGCACCTCGTCCAGCTCGTCCACGAAGATGGCGCCCTGCTGGCGGAGCGTTTCGACGACGAGGCGATTGTGGACGATCTCGCGACGGACGTAGACCGGAGGCCGGCACACGGAGAGGGCGAGCTCGACGATGTCGATCGCGCGCTCCACCCCGGCGCAGAAGCCGCGGGGGCCGGCCAGGAGGATCTCCGAGATCGGTGCCTTCATGTCGGTCACCCTTTCATGGCTCGATCAGCACCTTGAGGGCCTCGCCTCTCGCCATGAGATCGAGCGCGCGCCCGACCTCGTCGAGCCGCATCCGGTGTGTGATGAGGCTGTCCGGCACGAGCGCGCCCGACTGCAGCGCCTCCACCGCCCGGCGGATCGTCCCCGGCGTGTGATGAAACGCGCCGAGGAGCGTCAGCTCCTCGTAGTGCGCCCGCCGCGTGTCCAGGCGAATCGAGGTTCCGGGAGCGCAGCCACCAAAGAATACCACGGTGCCGCCGCGCCCCACGGCGTCCACGGCCTGCTCCCACACCTCGGGCCGGCCGGTGGCTTCGACGACCACCTCGGCCCCGCGGCCGGCGGTGAGGCCGCGGATGTCCTCGACCACGTCGGCGGTGGCCGTCGCGTCGAGCCAGCGCGCGAAGCGCAGGTGCTTGAGCCGATCGAACCGCCATCCCGATTTTCCGACCATGACGACCCGCGCCCCGCGGGACATCGCGAGCATACCGAGCAGGCACCCGAGCGGTCCGTGGCCGAACACCACCACGGTCTGCCCGGCCTCGACCCGGGCGCGCTCGATCGCCAGGAGCGCGCACGCGAGCGGCTCCGCGAACGCCGCGCGCTCGGCCGGCAGCGACGCCGCCAGCGGCACGACGTTCTCCGAGACGAGCCGCGGCGGCAGCGCGATGAACTCGCCGTAC
>QHSM01000389.1 GCA_003221595.1 Candidatus Rokuibacteriota bacterium
CAGGTGCGACTTAATGACGTGTCCTCCTGTGTTAGGGGTTTTCGGACTTCGTTGGCCGATTGAAAGTGCAGGAGAGGTGCCAGCGGGAGGGCACGAAACGACGGGGGCTTAGGAGTCAGGGGCGCGGCGGCGCCGGATCGGCGGGGTGTCCTTCTGGCGCGCGGGTGACGAGCGTTGTCAGCTCGCGGTTAGCGGTGCACGGAGGCGACCCAGTCCCGCCACGTGCCGCCCATCGCCTCGAATAGCAAGATGGTGTCGAGGTAGCGCTGTCCCTTCGCGCGCGCGTAGCCAAGAAGGGCCTGCTCGTACAGTCGCTGCGCGTCTACGCCGTCGGCCAACCAGGCGCCGGTCGCCGCGCTGTCGAGACCCAAGGCTCGCTCACGGCGTGTCGGCGCCACCGAGCACCGTCCGCATCTCCTCGCGCAGCTGGTTGAGCTTCTGGCGGTTCTGGGCGGCCTTCGCGAGCTGCTCGGGCTTCAGGATCCCGCGGATCTCCATGACGACCTGCGTCCATTCGTGGGCCAGGTTGCTGCGCGCCTGGTTGACCTGCTGGGTGAGCGGCGCCAGATCCGCGCCGGTCACCGGCGTCATCGCGACGAGCTTGTCGCCCAGCTGGGTCTCGGCCGCCCGGAGCTGCTCCCGCAGCGCCCGCAGCTGCGTCCGGTGATTGCCGATGATCTGCCGGACCTGTGCCTGCTGGCTCTCGCTCAGCCCCGCGCTGTGGATCAGCAGCGGGAGCGTGTCGAAGCCGTCACGGCCCATGCCCCCGCGCCACGGCCCTTGAGCGCAGGCGCTCGCGGACCACAGGCTCAGCGTGATCGCCATGACCATTGAAATCATTCCTCGCATGCTCATAACCGTCCTCCTCCTCCTCCTCCTCCGGCGGCAATTGGATCGTCTTCGTAGCTTTCCGGCGACGTCATCTCGGCGATCACGGTCGCCGGGTCGGCCACGAGCACCGACGCGGCGGTGACCCCGGGCGACGAGAGCAGCAGCGTGACCTCCTCGAGCAGCGACAGCGCCTCGGCCGTGGTCTCCGGGCGCGGGTCGACCAGCGCGTTGGATTGACGCCACAGCACCGCCTCGCCTCCGGCGAGGAGACCGATACCGGCCAGGACGGCCGCGGCGGTGACCCAGCGGCGCCGTCCCCGGCGCACGTCGCGTCCGATCGGGCTCGCATGGTCGCGCAGCGCGCGCGTGATCTCGCCCAGCTCCTCGTTGAGGCGCCCGTAGCGCGCGGCGCAGTCCAGGCAACCCTCGAGGTGCGCCAGATCCCGCTCGGGCGCCGCGCCCTCGTGAACCAGCCACATTGTGCGTTCACTGAGACAGCGCTTCATCGATGCCCCCTGTCGCCCTTGATCTCCCCGAGCGCGCCGCGGAGATACTTCACGGCGCGGAACAGATGCCGTTTGACGCTTCCTTCGCTGAGATCGAGCGTGCCGGCCACCTCGTGGGTCGACATGCCCTCGATGTAGCGGAGCGCGAACACCTCGCGCTGCCGCGCGGACAGCCGCTGAAACGCCGCCGCGATCCGCACGCCGAACTCGGCGCCGGCCGCCGCCTGCTCGGGCGAGGCGCCACCGTCCACCAGCTCGAGCATCTCGGGTGCCCGGTGCCGGCGGCTCCAGGCCCACCAGCCCGCCCGGCGGCGGTCGCGGCAGGCGTTGATCGTCACCCGGGTGAGCCACGCCGCCCAGTCGATCGGCACGACCGGGCCCTCGTAGGTGCGGATGAGCTTGAGAAACACTTCCTGGGCGACCTCTTCGGCCTCCTGCTTGTCGCCGAGGACCAGGCGCCCCAGCCGCACCAGCCGTGCCGCGTGCTGGCGGTAGAGGGCGTCGCAATGGGCCTGCCATCGCGGTGCTGCCTGGCCGTTCATGGAGTCACCCTTTCGCTCTGCCCTCTCGGCATGTAGACGAACGATCGACCGTTCCGGTTGACCCGGGGCGGCGGTCGCCTCAAATTGAGGCTGTCAACCAACCGACCCTCGTGTTCGTTTAAATCAGGGGAGGTCTGACCCGACATGAACCCGTCCAGGACGTTCATCCTCCGCCCGGTGGCGACGTCGCTGCTGACGGCGGCGGTGCTCCTGGCGGGCTTCGCGGCCTACAGCCAGCTTCCCATCTCCGCGCTACCGCAGGTCGATTACCCCACCATCCAGATCCTGACCTACTATCCCGGGGCCAGCCCGGACGTCACCGCTTCTTCGGTGACCGCCCCCCTCGAGCGTCAGTTCGGTCAGCTGCCGGGCCTCAACCAGATGACCTCCACCAGCTCCTTCGGGGCCTCCCTCATCACGCTGCAGTTCACGCTCGAGCACCCGATCGACGTCGCGGAGCAGGAGGTGCAGGCCGCCATCAACGCGGCGGCGACCTATCTGCCGCGCGACCTGCCCAACCCGCCGATCTACAGCAAGGTGAATCCGGCTGACACGCCCATCCTGACGCTCGGGCTCACCTCCGACACGCTCCCGCTCTCCAGGGTGGAAGACCTGGCCGACACGAACCTGGCCCAGAAGATCTCGCAGCTCCCGGGCGTCGGGCTGGTCTCGATCAGCGGCGGTCAGCGCCCCGCGGTCCGCGTGCGCGCCGATCCCAATGCGCTCGCCTCGTACGGCCTCGGGCTCGAAGACCTGCGCTCGGTTCTGGCGCAGGCCAACGTCGACCAGGCCAAGGGCAACCTGGAGGGGCCGCGGCAGTCGTTCACCATCGGCGCGAACGACCAGCTCCTGTCGAGCGACGAGTACAAGTCGATCGTCGTCACGTACCGTAACGGAGCGCCGGTCCGGCTCTCCGACGTCGCCGACGTCATCGACGGCGTCGAGAACGTCAAGCAGGCGGCGTGGATGAACGACAAGCCCGCCATCATCGTCAACATCCAGCGCCAGCCCGGCGCCAACATCATCGGGGTCGTCGACCGCATCCAGCGTCTCTTGCCGCAGCTCAAGGCCTCGCTGCCGTCCTCCATCGAGATCACGACCCTGACCGACCGCACGACCACCATCAGGGCATCGGTCCGTGACGTGGAGTTCACGCTGGTTCTCACGGTGGCCCTGGTCGTCATGGTCATGTTTCTCTTCCTGCGCAGCCTCTCGGCCACCATCATCCCGAGCGTCGCCGTCCCCATCTCGATCGTGGGGACGTTCGGCGTCATGTACCTGCTCGGCTACAGCCTGGACAACCTCTCGCTGATGGCGCTCACGATCTCGACCGGGTTCGTCGTCGACGACGCGATCGTCATGATCGAGAACATCGCCCGCTACATCGAAGAGGGCCAGTCGCCGCGGGAGGCCGCGCTCAACGGCTCGGCGCAGATCGGCTTCACGATCGTCTCCCTCACGGTCTCGCTGATCGCCGTGCTGATCCCGCTCCTGTTCATGGGCGATATCGTGGGACGGCTCTTCCGCGAATTCGCGATCACGCTGAGCGTGACCATCCTGGTCTCCGCCGTCGTGTCGCTCACCCTCACGCCGATGATGTGCGCCCGGCTCCTGCGTGCCCAGCACGAGAGCCGCCCCGGCCGCGTCTATCGGCTGAGCGAGCAGATGTTCGACTGGGTGATCGAGCGCTACGGCACGACGCTCCGGTGGGTGCTCCGCCACCAGACCGCCACGCTCGTCGTCACGGTCGCCGCTCTGGTGCTGACGATCGTGCTCTACGTGGTCGTGCCCAAGGGCTTCTTCCCCATCCAGGACACCGGCGTCATCGTCGGCATCTCGCAGGCGCCGGAGGACGTGTCCTTCACGGCCATGGCCGAGCGGCAGCGGGCGCTGGCGCGCATCATCCTCAAGGATCCGGATGTGGCGAGCCTCTCGTCGTTCATCGGCGTCGACGGCACGAACATGACCCCGAACAGCGGCCGCATCCAGATCAACCTGAAGCCGCGCGACGAGCGCGCCGCCGACGCCATGCGGATCATCCAGCGCCTGCAGCCGGCGCTCGAGCCGGTCGAAGGCATCACGCTCTACATGCAGCCCGTGCAGGACCTGACGGTCGAGGACCGGGTGAGCCGGACGCAGTACCAGTACACGCTGGAGGACGCCGACGCGCGCGAGCTGGCCGAGTGGGCGCCGCGACTCGTGGACAAGCTGAAGACGCTTCCCGAGCTCCGCGACGTCGCCAGCGACCAGCAGACCGGCGGCCTGCAGACCTCGGTCGTCATCGATCGGGACACGGCCTCGCGCCTGGGCGTGCTACCGCAGGCGATCGACGACACGCTCTACGACGCGTTCGGCCAGCGGCAGGTGTCGACCATCTTCACCCAGCTCAACCAGTACCACGTCGTCCTCGAGGTGCACCCGCGCTTCCAGGAGAGTCCGGAGGCGCTGGCGGCGCTCTACGTGCGCTCCTCGAGCGGCACGCAGGTGCCCCTGGGCGCGTTCACCCGCCTGACGCGGGGCAGGACCCGTCACCGCGATCCGGGCCGCCGAGAGCCAGATCGGGCTCCCGCTGTCGGTGCACGCGAGCTTCAAGGGCACCGCGCAGGCCTTCCAGGCCGCGCTCGCCAACGAGCCCATCCTGATCCTCGCCGCCCTCATCACCGTCTACATCGTGCTGGGTGTGCTCTACGAGAGCTACATCCACCCGATCACGATCCTCTCGACGCTGCCGTCGGCGGGCGTCGGCGCGATCCTGGCCCTGCAGCTCTGCCGCGCGCCGCTCGACATCATCGGACTCATCGGGATCATTCTCCTCATTGGTATCGTGAAGAAGAACGCCATCATGATGATCGACTTCGCCCTCGACGCTCAACGCAACGAGGGCCGCCCGGCGGAGGCGGCGATCTATCAGGCGTGCCTGCTCCGCTTCCGGCCGATCATGATGACGACGCTGGCGGCGCTCCTGGGCGGCCTGCCCCTGGCCCTCGGCACCGGCACCGGCGCCGAGCTGCGCCGCCCGCTCGGCATCACGATCGTCGGCGGGCTGCTCCTCTCGCAGCTCCTGACCCTCTACACGACGCCGGTCGTGTACCTGGCCTTCGACCGGCTCGCGCTGCGCTTGCGGGGCGCGACGGCTCCCGACGCGCTGCCGGCCCCGTCCGGGGCCGACTAGCCGGGCGATCGTCATGAACATCGCCGAGCCATTCATCAAGCGACCGATCGGCACCACGCTGCTGAGCGTCGCGCTGCTGCTGGCCGGCATCGTGGCCTATCGCACGCTGCCGGTGTCGTCCTTGCCGCAGGTCGAGTTCCCGGTCATCCAGGTGGTGGCGGTCCTGCCGGGCGCCAGTCCCGAGACGATGGCCTCGTCGGTGGCGACGCCGCTCGAGCGCCAGTTCGGCCGGATCGCCGGCGTGTCGGAGATGACCTCGACCAGCCTGCTCGGCGCCAGCCAGATCGTGCTCCAGTTCGAGCTGAACCGGAGCATCGACGCCGCCGCGCGCGACGTGCAGGCGGCCATCAACGCCGCGCGCGGCCAGCTGCCGCAGGGAATGCCCAACAACCCGACCTACCGCAAGGTGAACCCGGCCGACGCGCCCATCATGATCATGGCGCTCACGTCGGACGTGCTGGAGGTCGGGCGCCTGTACGACGCGGCCGACACGATTCTGGCCCAGAAGCTCTCGCAGGTGGAGGGCGTCGGGCAGGTCATCGTGGGCGGCGGCGCCAAGCCGGCGGTGAGGGTCCGCGTGGATCCGATGCGCTTGAGCCAGCTCGGGATCGGGTTGAATGAGATCCGGACCGCGCTGCGTGACGTGAACGCCAACTCGCCGAAAGGCGAGGTGGCCGACCGATCGAAGGCCTGGTCGATCAGTGCGACCGACCAGCTCTTCGACGCGGATCAGTACCGACCGGTCATCGTCGCGTACCAGAAAGGCGCCCCGGTCCGCCTGGGCGACATCGCCGAGATCGAGAGCTCGGTCGAGGACATCCGCACGGGCGGGCTCGCGAACGGCCGGCGCGCCGTCCTCCTCGTGATGTTTCGGCAGCCGGGCGCCAACATCATCGAGACGGTCGACCGGGTGCTGGCGCTCTTGCCCGCGCTGCGCGCCTCCATCCCGCCCACCATTGCCGTGAACGTCGTGCTCGATCGCACCACCACCATCCGCGCGTCGTTCCGCGACGTGCAGCTGACGCTGGTGCTCTCGGTCGTGCTCGTGGTGCTGGTCGTGTTCGTCTTCCTGCGCAGCGCCCGCGCGACCGTCATTCCGAGCGTGGCCGTCCCGCTCTCGCTGTTCGGGACGTTCGGCGGGATGTACCTCTGCGGCTACAGCCTGGACAACCTCTCGCTGATGGCGCTCACCATCTCGACCGGGTTCGTCGTCGACGATGCCATCGTCGTGCTCGAGAACATCACGCGCTACCTCGAAGCGGGCGAGTCGCGGCTGGCCGCGGCCTACCGGGGCGCGCGGGAGATCGGGTTCACCGTGCTGTCGATGAGCACTTCGCTGGTCGCCGTCTTCATTCCGCTCTTGCTGATGGGCGGGCTCGTCGGCCGGCTCTTTCGCGAGTTCGCGGTGACCCTGACGCTCGCCATCACGGTCTCGCTCCTGGTCTCACTGAGCACGACGCCGATGATGTGTGCGCAATTCTTGAAGTCCGGTCACGAGGTCCGCCACGGCCGGCTCTATCGCGTCAGCGAGGCCGCCTTCGACGGCGTCCACGGCTTCTATCGGCGGACGCTCGGCTGGGTCCTCCGGCACCAGCTCGTGATCCTGCTCGTCACGCTCGGCACGATCGGCCTCAACGTCTACCTGTTCATCGTGGTGCCCAAGGGCTTCTTCCCGCAGCAGGACGCGGGGCGGCTGAACGGGAGCATCCAGGCCGAGCAGGACATCTCGTTCCCGGCCATGCGCGAGAAGATGAGCCAGTTCGTCAACGTGGTGATGGCCGATCCGGCGGTCGGCAACGTGGTGGCGTTCACGGGCGGCGGCGGGCAGGGCGGCAGCACTACCAATACCGGTCGCATGTTCGTGGCGCTCAAGCCGCTGGCCGAGCGCGACCGCGTGGGCGCCGATCGCGTGCTGGATCGGCTGCGCGGAAAGCTCGCCCACGTGCCGGGCGCGACGCTGTTCCTGCAGGCCGTCCAGGATCTCCGGATCGGGGGACGCGCCAGCAACGCGCAGTTCCAGTACACGCTGCAGAGCACGAACCTCGCCGAGCTCAACGCCTTCGCCCCGCAGATGCTGGCGAAGCTGCGCACGCTGCCCGGGCTGCGGGACGTCGCGACCGACCAGCAGAACCGCGGTCTCCAGGCCGCGCTCACGATCGACCGTGACGCCGCGTCGAGGCTCGGCATCACCGCGCAGGCGATCGACGACGCGCTCTACAACTCGTTCGGCCAGCGCCAGGTCTCGACGATCTTCACGCAGCTCAACCAGTACCACGTCGTCCTGGAGGTGGCGCCCCGCTTCCAGCAGAATCCGGACGCGCTGCGGACGATCTACGTGAAGTCGTCGACCGGCGCCCAGGTGCCCTTGAACGCCATCACGCGCTTCGGCCCGAGCACGACGCCGCTGGCCGTGAATCACCAGGGCTTCTTTCCCGCGGTGACGCTCTCGTTCAATCTCGGCCCGGGGGTGGCCCTCGGCGATGCCGTCGCCGCCGTGCAGGAGGCCGAGCGGCAGGTCGGCCCTCCGGCGTCGATCCGTGCGAGCTTTCAGGGGACGGCCCAGGCCTTCCAGGCCTCGCTCCGGACCCAGCCTCTCCTGATCCTCGCCGCCCTGATCGCCGTCTACATCGTGCTCGGCGTGCTCTACGAGAGCTACATCCACCCGATCACGATCCTCTCGACGCTGCCCTCGGCGGGGGTCGGCGCCATCCTGGCGCTCCTGCTCTGCGGAAACGACCTCGACATCATCGGGCTCATCGGCATCGTGCTGCTGATCGGGCTCGTGAAGAAGAACGCCATCATGATGATCGACTTCGCGCTCGACACGCAGCGCCGCAACGGCAAGCCGCCGGCCGAGGCCATCTACGAGGCGTGCCTGCTCCGGTTTCGCCCGATTATGATGACCACCATGGCGGCCATGCTCGGCGGTCTGCCCCTGGCGCTCGGCACCGGCACCGGCGCCGAGCTCCGCCGCCCCCTCGGGATCACCATCGTGGGCGGGCTCATCGTGTCGCAGCTCCTGACGCTCTACACCACGCCGGTTGTCTATCTCTATCTCGAGCGCGTACGCTCGGTGCTCAGCCGTCGGCGCGCCGGGGCTCAGTCCACGCATTCCGCGGAGGCGCGCGGATGACGAACCGTCTCGGTCTGATCCTGGCCATCGTGCTGGTCGCGACGGCGGCCTGCTCCGAGGGCAAGGTGGAGTCCAAGACACCGCCGCGCCGCGCGGCGATTCCGGTGGCGGTGGCGGCCGTCGAGCAGAAGGCGGTCCCGCTGCTCGTGCAGGCCATCGGATCGGTCGAGGCGTACTCGGTCGTGTCCGTCCGGGCGCAGGTGGGCGGCGAGCTCATGCGGATTCACATCAAGGAAGGTCAGGACGTGAAGAAGGGCGACCTGCTCTTCACGATCGATCCGCGCGTGTACGAGGCCGCGCTGGCCCAGGCGCAGGCGACGCTCGCGCGCGATCGCGGCCAGGTCCAGCAGGCGCGGGCCGTGCTCGAGCGCGACCGGGCGCGCGTCAGCCAGGCGAAGGCGGCCCTCGCCCGCGACGTGGCGCAGGCCAAGAACGCCGAGACGCAGGAGCGCCGGTATCGCGATCTCCTCGGCAAGGAGCTGATTGCGCGCGAGCAGTACGATCAGATCAAGGCGACGTACGACTCGCTCAACGCCACGCTGAGCGCCGACGAGGCCGACGTCGCCGGCGCCGAGGAGACCGTGCGCGTCGACGACGCCGCCATCCGGAGCGCCGAGCAGGTCGTGCGGGCCGACGAGGCGTCCGTGGAGAACGCGCGGCTTCAGCTGAGCTACACGGTGATCCGCTCGCCCGTCGACGGCCGGATGGGAAGTCTCATGCTGCACGAGGGCAACCTGGTGCGCGCCGGCGGGACCAACGACTCCACGCTGCTCGTGATCAACCAGGTCCAGCCCATTTACACCTCGTTCACGGTGCCCCAGCAGCAGCTGCCGGCCATCAAGCGCTACATGGCCCAGGGCGATCTGACCGTCGAGGCCGTGCCGACCGGCGAGACCCGCCCGGTGAGGGGCACCGTCACCTTCATCGACAACGCCGTCGACCCGACCACGGGGACGATCCGGCTCAAGGCGCGATTCGCCAACGACGGGCGGCGCCTCTGGCCCGGCCAGTTCGTGAACGTCGCGATGACGCTGGCCGTCGAGCCCGACGCGATCGTGGCGCCCGCCGCAGCCGTCCAGACCGGCCAGCAGGGCGCGTACGTCTTCGTCGTCAAGCCGGACTCGACGGTCGAGACGCGCCCCGTCGTCGTCGCGCGCAACCAGGGCAACGACGCCATCATCGCCAAGGGCCTCAAGGCGGGCGAGCAGGTGGTCACGGACGGCCAGCCTCGCCTGGTCCAGGGCTCGGCGGTCGAGGTCCGCCAGCCCCCCCGCGCCCGCTAGCGCCGGCCAGTCACGTAGCGGCCGATCAGTCCGATCACGACGCCTCCGGTGACGATCACGACCGGGGCGCTCAGCAGAAACAGGGCGAACCGGGTCAGGTCTTCCATGACGATGTGTCTCCCAGGCCGCGAACCTACGCCGCGCGGATGAGAGCGCCGTGAGAACAGAATGAGAAGCGTGGTTGAACCTCTCCCCGACTGCGTGGAGAATCCCCGCATGTGGAGGCCGCGCTGGCGGAGGCCGCTGCCGTGAAGTACGCGCTCATCGCCGTCGTGGTGGCGGCGATCACGGTCTTCGCGGTTCAGAACAACACGCCGACGAGCATCCGGTTCTTCGTCTGGAACGCCTCGGAAGTCCCGCTGGCGGCGCTCATACTCGGGTCCATGACGCTCGGCATCGTGCTGGTCGGGGTGCCGCTCGGTCTCGGACGCTGGTGGCTGCGCTCGCGGGTGCGCTCGCTCGAGGCGCGGCTCGGCGCGGCCGAGAAACGGCTCGCCGAGCGCTCCGCGGGACCGCCACCCTCATCCCCAACCCGGGAGGATGCGCGAGGCGAGTGGCCACCAGGCGCTTGACTCGACCCCGGCGGGGGCCTGATCTTGGCGTCACGGGGAGGCACCAGGCCCATGGATTTCCACGCGTTCATGTACGTGACGATCGGCCGGCGGCACGAGCTGGAGCGCGGCATGGCCGGCAAGGACCCGGTGCTCTCAGCTAACCCGTCCGGGATGGGAGGTCGCGATGAACCTGACACCGCTCGGGGTATTCCATACGCTCTTGAGCCTGGTGGCGATTGCGTCGGCCATCGTCGCGCTGGTCCGTGAGGGCGGGGTCTCCGCAAAGAGCGGCGTCGGGCGCGTCTATATCTGGTCCCTCGTGGCCACGTGCCTGACCGGGCTGCCGATCTTCCGACACGGCACGATCGGCCCGCCCCACGTTGTCGGCGTCCTCACCCTGGCGACGTTCGTCGTGGCTTTCGTCGCCGGCCGGACCGCGGTGTTCGGTCGCGCCTCGGCGCGCGTCGAAACGGTCTGCTATTGGACGACCCTCTTGTTTCTCGGCATCTCGACGGTGACGGAGACGCTGACCCGGCTGCCGCCGAGCGCGCCCATCGTCGCGAGCCCCGAGGCGCCGATCTTCAAGGTCTTGTACCTCGGGTTGATCGTCCTGTACGTGATCGGTCTAACCCGGCAGCTTCGGCGGCTGCGCGCCGCAGGCGCCTAGCGTTCGCCCCGCCGGAGGGCGGCTCATGGGCGGTCGTCGCGATCCGGGACGCCTTGTGACACAATCGCGAGAGCAGCGGCGGCCCTCTCGACAGAGACAGGAGGAAACAACGTGACTCGCATCAGCGGTGTGCTCTCGCCCGTCGTCACCCCGTTCGGCGCCGACCTGACGCCCGACGCGGAGCGGTTCGCGCGTCACTGCCGCTGGCTCCTGTCCCAGAACGTGGGCCTCGCCGTCTTCGGCACGAACTCGGAGGCGAACTCGCTCTCGGTCGAGGAGAAGATCGAGCTGCTGGACGGGCTGGTGGCGGCGGGGCTCGATCCGGCGCGAATGATGCCGGGGACCGGCTGCTGCGCCCTGCCGGATTCGGTGCGCCTCACCGCGCACGCGATGAAGCTGGGCTGCGGCGGCGTGCTGATGCTGCCGCCCTTCTACTACAAGGGTGTGAGCGACGACGGGCTCTTCCGGAGCTTCGCGGAGGTGATCGAGCGTGTCGGCGACGCGCGCCTGCGCGTGTACCTCTATCACATTCCGCCGGTGGCGCAGGTGCCCATCACCCTCGCCCTCGTCGAGCGCCTGCGCAAGGCCTATCCGACCCAGATCGCAGGCATGAAGGACAGCGGGGGAGAGTGGAGCAACACCAAGGCGTTTCTCGACGCGTTCGCCAGGTCGGGCTTCGACGTCTTCGCCGGCTCGGAGACCTTCCTGCTCCAGAACATGCGCCACGGCGGGGCCGGCTGCATCAGCGCGACCGCCAACGTCCATCCCGGGCCGATCGCGCGTCTCTTCGACAGCTGGCGGGCGGCGGACGCCGACGCCCAGCAGGCGCGCCTGGACGTGATTCGCGGC
>QHSM01000390.1 GCA_003221595.1 Candidatus Rokuibacteriota bacterium
CGCGTTGCTGACGGACGTCACGCCGCTAATCCCTCTGGCGATTTGCTCCGCGGCGCTCCGCTCCTCGGCACTCGACACCTTGCCGCGCAGCGTGATGACCCCGCCGTACGTCTCGACCTTGACGTGCCGCCCCGCCACGCGCTTGTCGAACATGAGCGACGACTTGGCCTTCGTGGTGATCCAGGAGTCCTTCATCATGTGGCCGGTGCCCGGCTTCGGGGCATCGGCGGTCGTCGTCTGGGCCATCGCCGCTGCGGGCGAAAGCGCAAGAGCGAGCACGGTCAGGCTGCACATCACCACTCTCATGGCGTCGGCTCCTCCTTCATCCTCTTACTACTGGCCTGCACGAAGCATGGGTGGTGCCAGACGTGGCGACTTTCCGGAACGTTGGAATATCCAGCGATTACCCCGCCCGGGGTGGCCAGAGTGGCAACCCCGGGCGGCACGGGCATGCCGAGCTAGGAGCCGCGGACGTACCGGCGGAGGACCAGGCGGAGGTGGTCGCGGAAGTGGGGCTGCAGGCGGCTCGTCCAGTCGCTCTGGCGGGCCTGCTTCCACTCGGCCGACTCCTGCACCTCGGGCGTGGCCAGATGATAGAGCGCCACGTATTTCCGGTTCCCACTGCTGCCGCGGAAGCGACGAGCCGAGAGCACGCCCGGCACAGCGGCAAGCGCCGGGATGTGCTCCTTGTCGTACCATTCGTTGAACTCGGCCTCGAGCTCCGGGGCGACATTCATCGCGTTCTGCAGTAACCCCCCGGCGTTGGCGGGCGGGAGCTGGTCCCCGGGCAGGATCTGATCGCCCTCGAAGCGCATGAGGCGCTCGACCTGCGCGGTGACGCGCTTCGACCACGGCGACAGATTCGCGCCGCCGATCGCCAGGTAGCCCGGGCTCTGAAGCACCTTGACGCTGTCGAGATCGTACGTGGCGACCGAGACCCTTGGGTCCGTCGCGCCGATCCAGCGCTGGCAGGCGAGGAAGCCCGGCACGCGCTGCCGCTCGGGCAGGTGCTCGGTGTCGTACCAGTCGTTGAACTCGTCCTCGGCGGCCCGCCCCATGTTCATCGCCGCGATCAGCGTGCCTTTCGCCATGATCGAACCCTCCCTTCTCGCTCTGTTCAGCTCATGCTCTCCAGAGGCGCCACGCCGAGGTCCTTCGCGCACTCGGCGAACCACTGCAGCACCTCCTTGTGCAGCGGAATCCCCTCGGCGCGGCGATGCAGGACTTCCTCGGCCTCGGACAGTCCCGGGTAGAGCACGCGCTCCTGCCCCTCCACCGGCTGCGCCGTTCTCAGCGTCTTGAGCATGTCGTCCATGGTGTTCTTGAATTGCTCGAGATCGGTGAACGCCTCGATGTTGTACGCCGCGAAGTGAGTCTTGGACCCGCTGGCGGGCGCCAGCATCGTGGGCAGGGCCCCGGCCAGCACGGTCGACAGGACCTCGGCCATGAGGGCGAAGCCGTAGCCCTTGTGGGAGCCCTGCTCGCGCGTGCCGCCGAGCGGCGCCTGGTGATACTCGTCTCGGTTGAAGACCGGCTTCTCCTCCATGATGGGGTTGCCGTCCTTGTCGGTGACCCAGCCCGGGAGAAGCGGCGATCCAACCCGGATCGCCAGCCGGATCTTGTTGCCGGCGATCGCCGACGTCGCGGCGTCGAAGAGCATCGGCGCCTCGCGCCCGGCCGGGGCGGCGAGCGCGATCGGGTTGGTGCCGAGGAGCGGCTTCGCGGCGAACGTCGGCACCACGCTCAGCCCGGCACCGGTGAAGCAGACGCCCACCATGTCCTGGAGCGCGGCCTGCATCGCGTAGTGGCCGATCGCGCCGAAGTGGCCGCTGTTGTACACGGTCACGACACCGACGCCGACCGCGCGGGCCTTCTCGATCGCCAGTCGCATCGCCTTCGGCCCGACCATGATGCCGAGCCGCCGCTCGGCGTCGATCACCGCGGTGCCGGGTGACTGGCGAACCACCCGCCAGCCCGGCCGCGGATCGAGCTTGCCGGCCTTGTAGTCGCGGACGTACTGGCGAAGCATGTTCGACACGCCGTGCGTCTCGACGCCGCGAAGGTCGGTCATCGTCAGCACGTCCGCGCCTTCCGCGGCGTCCTCCTTGCTGAGCCCCAGCTTCTCGAAGATCTGGGTCACCGTGCGCCGCAGCGCCGCCTCCGACACGTGAACCTGGTCCTTCGCCGGAACCTTGAAGCGCTCGAGAATCATGTCGCCCTCCCGGATCTGGGCCGCTCGCTGACGGCCCGTCGCTACCAGCGGGGTGCATCCTAGCCCATTTTCTCGGGGTCGTGTTGCCGTTGCGGGTAGACTGGGGCTCGCCATGCCCGTGCCCGACTTTCTCTACGGCACCGCCTGGAAGGAAGATCGCACCCAGGCCCTCACCGAGCTCGCGCTCCGGACCGGGTTTCGCGGGATCGACACCGCCAACCAGCGGCGCCACTACTTCGAGGCGGGAGTCGGCCAGGCGCTCGCCGCCGCCTATCGCGCGGGCGTCGTCACGCGCGCCGAGCTCTTTCTGCAGACGAAGTTCACGTACCAGGGGGGCCAGGACCACCGGCTGCCCTACGATCCCACGGCCGATCTCTCGACCCAGGTCGCGCAGTCGATGGCCAGATCGCTCGAGCATCTGGGCACCGAGTACGTCGACAGCTACGTGCTGCACGGTCCGTCCTCCGGCCGCGACTGGACCGACGACGACGCCGAGGTGCGGACCGCGATGGTGAAGGAGCGCGCCGCCGGCCGCACGCGGGTGCTCGGCGTGAGCAACGTCTCCCGACGACATCTGGAGCAGATGGCCAAGACCGGCGCCGAGGCGCCGGCGTTCGTCCAGAACCGCTGCTTCGCCCGCGCGGGCTGGGACCGCGACGTCCGCGCCTTCTGCCGGGAACGAGGAATCGTCTACCAGGGGTTCTCGCTCCTCACCGCCAACCCGGAGGTGCTGCGCCACCCGCTGGTCGGCCGCATCGCCGCCCGCGCGGCCGTCATGCCGACGCAGATCGTGTTCCGCTTCGCGCTCGCTGTCGGCATGCTCCCGCTGACCGGCACCGCCAGCACGGAGCATATGCAGCAGGACCTGGCGAGCCGCGACCTCTCGCTCTCCGCCGACGAGGTGCGAGCGATCGAGTCGCTGTCCGGCTAGACGGCGCGTTCCGGCCCTGATCCTCGCCCCCTTTCGCGTTAAGAGCTTCCGCTTCCAGTGGCCCGCCGACCTCCTGGCGTCACTCGCGTTCGAGATGGAGACCGTCATCCTGGGCTGGTACGTGATGGTGCAGACCGGCTCGGTGCTTCTGCTCACCACGTTCGGCTCGCTCTTGCTCCTCGGCACGCTCGCCTCGCCGATGTTCGGCGTGCTGGGCGACCGGCTGGGCTTCCGGCTCATGCTCTCCACGATGCGCGCGGCCTACGCGGCGCTGGCGGCGCTCGTCCTGCTGCTCACGCTGACCGGCGCCCTGGCACCCGCGTGGGTGCTCGTCGTCGCCGCGCTGGCCGGGCTCGTGCGTCCCAACGATCAGGTCATGCGCAACGCGCTCATCGGCGAGACGATTCCGCCGCCGCATCTCATGAGCGCCGTCGGCTTCTCCCGCGCCACCATGGACTCGGCGCGGGTGTTCGGCGCGCTCGGGGGCGCGGCGCTGTCGACGGTCCTCGGCCTCGGGCCCACCTACGCGCTGGTCACGACCCTCTACGTCGCGAGCCTCGCGTTGACCTTCGGCGTGGCGCGGAGGCCCGTCACTCCCGATCCGGTCGAGACGTGGCGCGGGGTCGCCCCGATCGTCGCGGTCGGGAGCCCTTCGCGCGGCCGCGATCTCCTGGACGGGCTCCTCTATGTTCTGCGGTCGCCGCAGCTGCACGCGATGATGTGGCTGGCGTTCCTGGTGAACCTCACGGCCTATCCCGTGTCGAGCGGTCTCTTGCCCTACGTCGCCCGCACCATCTACCTGGTCGACGCCACGGGACTGGGATGGCTGGCCGCCAGCTTCGCCCTGGGGAGCCTCGTGGGCTCGATCATCACCGTCTTGACCGGCGGCCCGCGGCGCCCCGAGCGCTCGATGCTGATCTACACGGCGCTCTGGTATCTGGTGCTGCTCGCCTTCGGCAACCTGAAAAGCATGAACACGGGGCTTCCCGCGCTGCTCCTCGCCGGCTTCGTGCAGAGCGTGGCGATGATCGCGATGACCGCTAACCTGCTCGCCGCGTCCGACGAACGATTCCGCGGGCGGGTCATGGGCGTGCGAACGCTGGCGATCTACGGCATGCCGCTCGGTCTGATGAGCGCCGGCGCGCTCATCGAGCGCATCGGCTACGTGCTGACGGTCAGCGGCTTCTCGGCGGTTGGTCTGCTCTTCACCCTCTTCATCGGCGTCAAGTGGCGGGCCAGTCTCTGGCCGCCGCGGCGACTGCCGAGCGGCGCGACACCCGGCACAGTCCGCCCTTGACACAGGCGCACCTTCGCGCGTAGGTAGCGGCTAAAGGAGGGACCCATGATTTACGAGGTTCGAACCTACACGCTGCGTACCGGGGCGGTGGGCGAGTTCGAGGATCGCTTCGCCAAGCGGAAGCCGCTCCGGGAGAAGCACTCGAAGCTCGGGGCTTTCTGGCACACCGACTTCGGCCCGCTCAACCAGGTCATCCACGCCTGGCCGTACGACAGCCTCGAGCACAGGATGTCGGTGCGCGACGCGATGGCGAAGGACGCCGAGCTCTCGGCCCTGCCGGGGGGCCGCGATCTGATCGTCGAGCAGCAGTCCGACATCATGATTCCCGCACCGTTCATGAAGCCCCTGGGCAGCCGCGACTACGGCACCGGCAACTTCTACGAGATGCGCATCTACACCTACGCGCCGGGCGATCTCCCGAAGGTGCTGGAAGCGTGGGGCAAGGCCGTGCCGGGCCGGGAGAAGCTCTCGCCGCTGGCCGCCTGCTGGACGAGCGAGATCGGCGGGCTCAACAAGTTCGTGCACGTCTGGGTCTACAAGGACTCGAACGAGCGCAACCGCATCCGTGAGGAATCGCGGAAGGACAGCCAGTGGCCGCCGCAGTCCGGCGTCCGGCCGGTGCGTCAGGAGAACAAGCTCCTGATCCCGGCGTCCTTCTCGCCCCTGCGGTAGTCTTCTCTCGTCGTTTCGCCCGGGCGGGCCCGCCTGCGAGTCAGGCGGACCCGCCCGGGCGGCATCCACCATTCCAGGAAGGAACGCATGGCTTCTCTCAGCCGGCAGCTCGCGCAGTGGGTCGTAGGTCTCCGCTACCAGGATCTTCCCGCCGAGGTGGTCGACCGCGCCAAGGGGCTCACGCTGCACGGGCTCGCGTCCGTGCTCCTCGGCTCCCTGACGCCGGGCGGCCAGCAGGCGGTGAAGCTCATCACCGAGGACGAAACGGGTGTGAGGAACGGCGCCACGATCATGGTGGACGGCGCCAGGGTGACGAAGGGCGGCGCCGCGTTCGCCAACGCGGAGATGGCGATGGCCGGCGGCAAGTGGGACACCTTCCGGATGCTCACCCATCCCGGCACCAGCATCCTCCCCGGCGCCTTCGTCGCCGCGGAGAGCACCGGCGTCTCCGGGCGCGACTTCATCACCGGCCTCGCGGCGGGCTACGAGGTCCTGGAGCGGCTGGCCGCCGACTTCATTCCGACCGTGATGTCCCGCGGCTTCCACGCGGGCGTGGTGTTCGGCACCTTCGGCCCGGCCATCGCCGCCGCGAAGATGATGCGCCTCACCGAGGATCAGGTGAACGCGACCATCGCGCTCTGCGCGAGCCTGGCCGCCGGGAACCTCGAGGGGGCGCGCAGCGGCGGCCGCGCGCTGCGCGAGGGCGGCTCGGTGCGCAACGCCATGCTGGCGGTCGCGCTGGCGCGGCAGGGACACGTCGGCGGCGAGACCGTGCTCGAGGGCGACGCGGGCTTCTATCACGCGTACGCCGGCAGCAACACGGGGCGGCTCACGTACAGCTTCGTGGGCGACACGCACACGAGCTTCAGCAAGATCACGTCGGGGCTCGGAACGGACTGGCTGTTCCTCGAGACGCTCTACCGGATCTACTCGACCGCCGGCTACAACATCGCTCATATCGACGTGACCGCGCAGCTCTGCGAGGAGCACGGCATCACCTACAAGGACGTCGATCGCATCGAGGCGGTGGTGAACTGGCTCGAGACCCAGTATCCGAGCCCGGCCTTCCCGAGCCGGCGGGAAGATCTCGAATCGAAGCCCGGCAACACCGCGTACTACACCGCGTACGGCGTCGTGAAGCGCGGCTACCCGTTGCTCAAGGCGCAGGTCGATCCGGCCGGCGCCGGCGACCCGCCCGAGGTGCTCGACCTGATGAAGCGGGTGAAGCTCATCCCGTCCCACGCGATGACGCTGTTCGGTCCGCGGATCACGATCTTCACGAAGGACGGCAAGAGCTACACGAAGCAGTCCACCGGGCGCGAGTTCATCTGGGACTTCGACACGGAGGCGCGCCGCATTCGCGAGGTGATTCCCGGGCTCCCGATCCCGGCGGCGCAGTTCGAGGATATCATTGCGACCTGCCGCGATCTCGACCGGCAGGACCGGGCGGACCGGCTCATCGGGCTGACCCTCAAGAAGGCGTGAGGAGGCAGTATGCGCTTCGGCTTCTTCGACCAGCTGCCGTGCGCCGACGCGGACTCGGAGCGTCCGCGCTATCTGGATCTGATCGCGCAGATCGAGCTCGGCGACGCGCTCGGCTTCGATACGGTGTGGCTCGGCGAGCTGCACTTCAGCCGCGCCTTCTCCATCCTGGCCGACCCTCTCATGGTGCTGGCCGCGGCCGCCCAGCGCACGACGCGCATCCGCCTGGGGACGGCGGTGACCCTCCTGCCCCTGCACAACCCGGTGAAGATCGCCGAAGAGGCCGCCATCGCCGACATCCTCAGCAACGGCCGCCTGGAGTTCGGCGTCGGACGCGGGACGGCGCCGGTCCACTACGCGGGATACGACATCCCGCAGGAAGAGAGCCGGGAGCGCTTCGAGGAGTCGCTCGACTTCATCCAGCAGGCGTGGACCCAGACGAGCTTCTCGTTCCACGGGAAGTACTTCCACGCGCGCGATCTGCGGGTCGTGCCGAAGCCCGTGCAGTCACCCCATCCCACGATCCGGATCGCCGCGAACAGCCCGGACACCTTCCCGCTCGCCGCGCGCCGGCGCCTGCCCATCTTCGCCACGCCGCTCATCAATCCGCCGGACAAGCTGAAGGAA
>QHSM01000391.1 GCA_003221595.1 Candidatus Rokuibacteriota bacterium
CGTGCTGAGGAAGGCCGCTACCGCGTGGCCCTTCTCGAAGAACTTCACCGCCAGGATCGCGGCCAGGCTGCCGAAGATATAGAAGTCGTACCATTCGATGATGTTGCCGACCGACGCGGCGATGACGACGCGGCGGAGTTCCTTGGGTGGAACTTTAGACGCCCGCATAGGTCTCCTTTGTGCGCAGCCGTTGCGACCGCGGGCGCTCGTCCACCGGAACGAACCCGTCGGCCGGTCAACTCTCCTAGTTCTGCCCGTCCCGCAGGCACTATGCCACAGAAGCGAGACCTAAAAGGTTGATTTTGTGCGAGTTGACCCCCAGGAAGCGGCTAGGCCTCCTGCTCCTCGTACTTCGTCTTGAGCTGGGCGACGACCGTCGGATCGGCCAGCGTCGTCGTGTCGCCCAGGGCGCGGCCCTCGGCAATGTCGCGCAGAAGCCGGCGCATGATCTTGCCGCTTCGCGTCTTCGGCAGCTCGGCCGAGAAGATGACGTCGTCGGGCCGCGCCAGCGACCCGATCTTCTTCGCGACGTGGGCCTTCAGCTCGTCCATGAGCGCGGGCGAGCCGTCGACCCCGCTCTTGACCGTGACGAACGCGGCGATCGCCTGCCCCTTGATGTCGTGGTTCTTGCCGATGACGGCCGCCTCGGCCACCGACTTGTGATCGACCAGCGCCGATTCCACCTCCATCGTGGACACGCGGTGGCCCGAGACGTTCATGACGTCGTCGACACGCCCGAGAAGCCAGAAGTAGCCGTCCTCGTCGCGCTTGGCGCCGTCGCCGGTGAAATAGATGTTGTCGTACTTCGACCAGTACTGCTTCACGAACCGGTCGGGGTCGCCCCAGATTCCCCGCAGCATCCCCGGCCACGGCTTGCGGAGCACCAGGTAGCCCGACTTCGCCGGCTTGCCCTTCTCGTCGAGCACCTCGGCGTCGACCCCCGGGAACGGGAGCGTCGCCGAGCCGGGCTTGAGCGTGGTGAGACCCGGCAGGGGCGTGATGAGGATGTGACCCGTCTCGGTCTGCCACCACGTGTCGACCACGGGGCAGCGGCCGCCGCCGATGACCTTCCAGTACCAGACCCACGCTTCCGGATTGATCGGCTCGCCGACGGAGCCGAGCAGCCGGAGGCTCGAGAGGTCGCACCGCTTCGGGTACTCCTCGCCCCACTTCATGAACGTCCGGATCGCGGTGGGCGCCGTGTAGCAGATCGTGACGCCGTACTTCTCGACGACGCGCCAGAACCGGTCCTTGTCCGGGTAGTCGGGCGTGCCCTCGTACATGACAGTGGTGGCGCCGTTCGCGAGGGGCCCGTAGACGATGTAGGAGTGGCCGGTGACCCAGCCGATGTCGGCGGTGCACCAGTAGACGTCGTCTTCGTGGAGATCGAAGATCCATTGGTGGGTCGCGCTGACGCCGGTCAGGTAGCCGCCGGTCGTGTGGATGATGCCCTTGGGCTTGCCGGTGGAGCCGGAGGTGTAGAGGAGGTAGAGGAGATCCTCGGAGTCCATCGGCTCGGCCGGGCAGCGCGCCGGCGCGTCCTTGACGAAGTCGTGCCACCAGACGTCGCGGCCGCTCTGCATCTCGACCGGCTGGCCGGTACGCTTGAGCACGACGACGGTCTTGACGCCGGGGGCGCCGCTCAGCGCGTCGTCGGTGTTCTTCTTGAGCGGCACCGTGCCGCCGCGGCGATAGCCGCCGTCGGCGGTAATGACCAGCGTCGACTCGGCGTCGTGGATCCGCTCGCGGACCGCCTCCGGCGAGAAGCCGCCGAAGATGACGCTGTGGGCGGCGCCGATCCGCGCGCAGGCCAGCATCGCGATCGGCAGCTCGGGCACCATCGGCATGTAGATCGTCACCCGGTCGCCCTTGCGCACGCCGTGCCGCTTCAGCGCCGCCGCGAAGCGATTGACCTCGCGGTAGAGATCCCAGTAGGTCAGGACCCGCGAATCCCCCGGCTCGCCTTCCCAGATGATCGCGGCCTTCGTCTTGCGCGGGCCGGTCACGTGGCGATCGATGCAGTTGTAGGCCACGTTGAGCTTGCCGCCGACGAACCACTTCGCGTAGGGCGGCTTCCACTCGAGCGCCTTCTTCCAGGGCTTGAACCAGTGAAGCTCGCGGGCGCGCCCTTCCCAGAACTTCACGAAGTTCCGCTGCGCCTCGGCGTAGATCGCCTTCCGGTTCATCACGGCGTTCTTCACGAACGCCGCGGGAGGGGGAAACTTGCGCTTCTCCTTGAGAAGCGCCTCGATGGGCACGTCTGCCTTTACCTTCGCCTGAGCCATGGCTTTCCTCGTGTGCTGGGTTACCGCGTCGTCGCCGTCACCACCTACCGCGACGCGGCCGTCGCGGCGGTGCCGCGGGTGCGGCGCCGGGCCACGCCCGAGCGCATGGCCGCCTCGGAGACGGCGGCCGCGACGGAGGGCACGACCCGGTTGTCGAACATCGACGGCGTGATGTACTCCTCGCCGAGCTCCTCGGAGGTCACGATCGCCGCCAGGGCCTGCGCGGCCGCGAGCTTCATCTCGTCGTTCACGCGCCGCGCGCGCACGTCGAGCATCCCGCGGAAGAACCCGGGGAAGCAGCACGAGTTGTTGATCTGGTTCGGATAGTCCGACCGCCCGGTGGCCATCACCTTCACGAACGGGCCGGCCTCCTCGGGCAGGATCTCCGGAACCGGGTTGGCCATGGCGAAGACGATCGGGTCGCGGTTCATGGCCTTGATGTCCTTGAGCGCGACGACCCCCGGCCCCGAGAGCCCCACGAACACGTCGGCGCCCTTGAGCGCGTCGGCGGCGGTGCCCTTGAGCCGCTTCTCGTTGGTGTGCTTGGCGAACCACTCCTTCATCGGGTTCATGTTGTCGGTCCGCCCGCGGTAGAGGGCCCCGGCCCGGTCGCAGGCGATGATGTGCTTGGCGCCCGCCCGCATCAGGAGCTTCGCGGTGGCGATGCCGGAGGCGCCGGCGCCGGTGAAGACGATCCTCACGTCGCCCATGCGCTTCTTCACGACCTTGAGCGCGTTGAGGAGAGCGGCCAGCACGACGACGGCGGTGCCGTGCTGGTCGTCGTGGAACACCGGGATCTCGAGGTCCTTCTGCAGCCGCGTCTCGATGTCGAAGCAGCGCGGCGCCGAGATGTCCTCCAGGTTGATGCCGCCGAAGATCGGCGAGATCGCCTTGACGATCGACACGATCTCGTCGACGTCCTTGGTGGCCAGGCAGATCGGGAACGCGTCGACGCCCGCGAACTCCTTGAAGATGAGCGCCTTGCCCTCCATCACCGGCGCCGCCCCGAACGGCCCGATGTCGCCGAGCCCCAGAACCGCGGTGCCGTCGGTGACCACCGCCACGCAGTTCTGCTTGATGGTCAGCGCATAGGCTTTCTGCGGGTCGTGGTGGATCGCCATGCAGACGCGCGCGACGCCGGGAGTGTAGGCCATCGAGAGGTCGTCGCGCGTCTTGACGGACATCTTGCCGCGCACCTCGATCTTGCCGCCCAGATGCATGAGGAAGGTGCGGTCGGAGACGTTCACGACCTTCACGCTGCGGACCGCGCGGATCCGCTCGACGATCTGCTGGCCGTGCGGCTCGTCGCGCGCCTTGAAGGTCAGGTCGCGGGTGATCGTCGACTTGCCGACCTGGACAAGGTCGATCGCACCGATGTCGCCGCCGGCCTTGCCGATGGCCGACGTGACCTGTCCGAGCATGCCGGGCCGATTGGTGATCTCGAGCCTGACCGTCAGGCTGTAGCTCGCGCTGGGAGACTGCATCGTGGACGCCTCCGTGAGTGAATTCTGCCCGTGGGCGGGCGTATTCTACCTCTGTTGTAGAGGCTTTCGCGAGGGAGTACGCTCGGGCGGGAGGCGGTGCTCATGATCGACGTCAAGACGGCTGATCGGGAACTCCAGCTCTACATCCGTCCGCAGACGTTCCCGGTGGCGATCCGGATGCTGCGACCGGGCGAGGAAATTCCCGAGCGGGCTCGGCGACCCGCGCGTGACTTCAAGAAGCTCAGCATGAACTGCCAGGTCATCGACATGGCCCGGCGCTACGGCTGGATGATCGCCCTCACGCGCGAGGACCACATCTGCTCGCTCGGCATCGCGGCCCTCGGCTTCGAGAAGCCGACGCACCTGCACACCTCGGGGACGCTCTGCGAGGGGATGTACACGGAGACGAAGGCGGCCGGGCAGCGGTCGGAGGCCGCGGTCGACAAGTTCGCGCCGGGCGAGTTCGCGACCCTGCTGGTGGCGCCGCTCGATCGCACCACGTTCGAGCCGCACCTGGTCTGCATCTACGCCAACCCCGCCCAGGTCATGCGCCTGACGCAGGCCGCGCTCTGGAAGCGCGGCGGCAAGCTCACCTCGGCCTTCGGCGGCCGCATCGACTGCTCCGAGATCATCGTCACGACCATGCGGACGGACCAGCCGCAGGTGATCCTGCCCTGCTCCGGCGACCGCATCTTCGGCCAGACGCAGGACCACGAGATGGCCTTCACGATTCCCTGGAATCAGATGGAGGAGGTCATCGAGGGGCTCAAGGGCACCCACAACGGCGGCATCCGCTACCCGATCACCCAGTTCATGGAGTACGAGGCCAAGCTGCCGCCGAAGTACATGGAGGCCAACCGCATCTGGGACGTCGAGCGCGGCCGCGCGCAGTTCACGAATCGCGACCGCGTCGTCGCCGCGTACCGCCGCTCGTTCACCGATCGGGTCCCGGTCTACCCGATCGTCGCCTCGTTCGCCGGCACGCTCGACGGCCTCTCGATCGAGGAGTACTGCACGAACGTGCCCAAGGCGATCACGGCGATGATGAACTATTACGAGCGCTACCAGCCCGACGTGGTGCTCGCCTACAACGATCTGGCGAAGGAGGCCGAGGCGTTCGGCTGCCGGGTGAAGTACTCCGACTACGTGGTGCCGTCGATCGACCAGCACGTCCTCCACGACGACAAGGCGAAGCTGGCGCGGTTGGTCATGCCCGACCCGGCGAAGACCGCGCGCCTGCCCGGCTTCCTCGAGCAGTGCGCGGCGCTCGTGCGGGCCAAGCCCCCGACCGCGATCGGCGCCGTCGCGGTGGGCCCCTGGACGATCGCCATGCTGCTCCGGAATCCCGAGACCATGCTGCTCGACACCTTCGAGGACCCGCAGTTCATCCACGACCTCATGCGGGTCACGACCGACTTCTGCAAGATCTGGGGCGACGCGATCGTGAAGACCGGGATCGGCCTCTCCTTCTCCGAGCCGACCGCGTCGATCAGCCTGATCTCGCCCGATAACTACCGCGACTTCGTCGCGCCGTACCACAAGGAGCTGGTCGACTACTTCAAGGCCAAGAAGGTCGGCGTGACGACGCACATCTGCGGCACGACCTATCCGATCTACGAGGACCTGATCCGCTGCGGCTTCTCGACGGTGTCGTTCGATCTCGATCAGCAGGGCGACCCGAAGCTCTACGTCGATCAGCTCACGCGCTTCATGGACGTGTCGAAGGGCCGGGTCGTGGCGATCGGCAACGTGGACGCGACGAAGTTCGAGCGCACCAGCAAGGAGGCGATGGTGGCCGACGTCCGCCGCTGTATCGACGCCGCGGCCCGCCACTCGGCCTTCATCCTGTCGACGTCCTGCGAGATTCCGCCGCGCTCCGAGCCGGAAATCGTCAAGTGGTTCATGGACGCGGCGTGGGAATACGGCCGCTACGACCGCGTCTTCGACGGCGCCGAGCCGACGCCCGCCGCCTGATCGCCCGCCACGGCCCCGCCAGAAACGCCGAAGGGGTCAGCCGGTCGCGGCTGACCCCTTCGTCTTCGTCAGTCGCGCGCCGCCCTGCGGCGCGCGCTTCGCACTACCACTTCACGGGCTTGGAGGGACGGTGCGCGTAGCCGCTGTCCCGCCCGCCACCACCACCGGGACCGCGGCCGCCCCCGCCGGGACGCCCACCGCCACCGGGCCGGCCGCCGCCACCGGTGCGCGGCGCCTGGGGGTTCGAGATCTCAACCGTGATCCGCCGGCCGTCGAGCTCGCGCCCGTTCAGCTGGGAGATCGAGCTCTGGGCCTCCTCGGCGGTGCCCATCTCGACGAATCCGAATCCCCGCGACTGGCCGGAGAAACGGTCGGTGATCACCGTCGCTGACAGGACATTGCCGCACTGGGTAAAGAACTCCCTGAGCCCTTCGCTGGTCGTGGAGTATGCGAGACCGCCGATGTACAGTTTGGATGCCATCTGAACCCCCTCGGACTGTCTTCCGCTCTCTTGCACGCCCCGCGAGCGCGGAAGGCCTTGATTCCTCGGGGGCTAGGCCCGCCCAAACGACGGGACGTTTCCCAGTGTACACAGGGAACGACCGGGCGCAACTGGACCTAGCGCCTACTGCATGAATTCCTGGGGGCGGATGTCGTACCCGATGATCTTGCGGTAGAGCGTCTTGGGGTCGATCGCCAGCAGCGCGGCCGCCTTGCCGCGGTGGCCGCCGACCTGGCGCAGCGTGGCCAGGATGTGCAGGCGTTCCATCGCCTCGAGGCTGCCCCCGGGCGACGCCGCGGCGGGCGCCGTCGTGCCCAGGACCTCGGGCGGAAGGTCCCCGGGCTGGATCTCCTCGCCTTTACTCAGGATGACCGCGCGCTCGATGGCGTGAAGGAGCTCGCGCACGTTGCCCGGCCAGCCGTACGCCTCGAGCGCCGCGAGCGCGGCGGCGCTGAGCCGCTTGACGCCGTACGTGGCGTTCGCCCTGACGAAGTGCCCGGCCAGCAGCGCCACATCGTCCCGCCGCTCGCGCAAAGGCGGCAGGGCGATCGCGATCGTGTTGATTCGA
>QHSM01000392.1 GCA_003221595.1 Candidatus Rokuibacteriota bacterium
CGCACCCTTGCTCGAGGCAGAGCGCGCCGAAGGTCATCGTCGCGAACGTGTCGTCGCTCAGGATCCGCCCAAGGCCGGAGGCCTCGGCGGGCGGCGGCGCGGCTGCCCGCATCAGCGAGAGGAGCGCGCGCGATTCGCGGTCGCCGGGATCGAGCTCGGCCGCTGCCTCCAGGTGCGTGACGGCGTCGTCGATATGACCGAGGCGCCGGTGGACCTCCGACGCCAGGCGGTGGCACTGCACGTCCTTGGGGCTCATGTCGAGGATGGCGTTCAGCTCGACCAGCGCGGCGGCAAGCTGCTCGTCGGCGGCGAGGGCCTTGGCCAGGATGAGCCGGGCCGTGGTGTAGTGCGGGTAGCGCGCCAGCCCGTCGCGGCACAGCGCGACGGCGTCGCGTGTGCGGCCGGCCTTGCGGTAGAGATCGGCCAGCTGGGCGAAGGCGAGGGAGGCGGGATCGCGCGCCAGCCGCTCTTCCTGCCGGCGGATGGCCCCCAGGCTGGCCTGATCGTTGACCGGCATCCCAAGGCGGTTATACGGAGCGCTCGTCTCGGTTGTCAATCCCACCACCGCCGTCACGATCCGAGCGATGTGATGACCGATCGAACCTCGGCCACGGGCACGTCGTACACGAGGCGGAACGCGCCGATCCGCGGCGCCAGCACAAAGGGGACCCGGCCGTCCTTCGCCTTCTTGTCGCGGGCGATCGCCCCGACCACCGGCTCGACGTCGATCGCCGCCGCCCGGACCGGAAGCCCGAGGGCCTCGAGCAGACGCTCCTGTCGCGCGACCGTCTCGTCGCCGGCCACACCGAGACGACGCGCCAGGCGGGCCTCGGCGACCATCCCCAGCGAGACCGCCTCGCCGTGCGTGAAGCGCTCGTACTTCGTGGCGGCCTCGAGCGCGTGGCCGATCGTGTGGCCGTAGTTGAGCACGTGTCGCAGCTCGGCCTCCCGCTCGTCGCGCTCGATGACGGCGGCCTTGAGCCGGCAGGATCCGCCGATGATTCGCTCGAGCACGTCGAGCTCGCGGGCCATGAGCGGCGTCACATCGCGCTCGAGCTCGGCGAAGTACTCGGCCTCCAGCACGACCCCGTGCTTGGCGATCTCGGCGAGCCCGGAGCGAAAGTCGCGCTCGGGCAGCGTGCGCGCCACCGCCGGATCGACGAGTACGAGCCGCGGCTGATGGAACGCGCCGATCATGTTCTTCGCCAGGGGATGATCGATCGCCGTCTTGCCGCCGATGGAGGCGTCGACCTGAGCCAGGACGGTCGTCGGGATCTGCACGAAGTTGATCCCGCGCATGTACGTCGCGGCGGCGAAACCCGCCACGTCGCCGACGGCGCCGCCGCCCAGCGCCAGCACGGTCGAGGTCCGGTCGAGGCCTGCCGCGATGAGCTCGTTCCAGCAGTGCTGCGCGACGGCGAGGGTCTTGGCCCCTTCCCCCTCCGGGACCTCGATGGGGACGACCGAGAAGCCGGCCGACTCGAGGCTCGACGTCACCGTCTTGCCGTAAAGGCGCGCGACGGCGGCGTCGCTGACCAGCGCGGTGCGAGTTCCGACCGACAGCTCGCGCAGGCGCGTACCGATGGTCGCGATGGCTCCACTGGCGACGACGATGCGATACGACCGGCTTCCGAGATTGACGTCTACGTTCATGTGATCTCTTCGGCGGCTCGCCTCGGCCGGCGGGTCGACCGATGCTGTAAGGCTACCAGGTTTTCAGGCTGGCGAGATAGGTGCCTCACCGCGGGCCTCGCCCGCCGTGAGGCAGGGAAGCAGCCTGCCCATCGCTACTTCTTCGGTGGCGGCGGCGGCGGCGTCTGGGCCACGTCAACCTTCAGGACGGAGGGGGTGATGAACACGACCAGCTCACGGCCCGTGCTCTGTGAGGCGGTGACCTTGAAGAGCCAGCCGAGCACCGGGATGTCACCGAAGAGCGGCACCTTGCGTGTTTCGTCGACGTCCAGGTTCGTCGTGACGCCGCCGATGACGAGCCGCTCGCCCTCCTTGATCAGGACCTCGGTCTGAGCCTTGCGCTTGTTGATCGCGGGCGGGCTCCCCAAGGTCGTGCCGAGGATGACGTTCTGGCCCCGCGAGTTGTTCTCGATAACCACCTTCATCTTGATCTTGCTGATGTCGCCCTCGCGAATGACGGTCGGCACGACGTCGAGCTTGAGCAGGGCTTCCTTGAACTGGTACTGCGTGCCCGCGGCGCTGACCGTCGCGTACGGGATTTCTTCACCGAGGGAGATCGACGCCGTCGCGTTCTCGACCGTCACGATCTCCGGGCGGGCGAGCGTGCGTGTCTTGCTCAAGACCCGCAGCGCCTCGAGGGCGAGGTTGACGTTGTAGCGACTCCCGGTGATGCCGAACGATATGCCGCCGGCGCCACCGCTCGCCGTGGCGGGCCCGCCGCCGAGGGCCGAGGTGACCGGCAGATTGACGACGTTCCCCCCCAGTGGGAGTCCCGTCAGTCCGCTGATCGGAAGGAGGCCCAGGAGTGACGCGGCGCCGGCGGGAAGGTTCGGTGGGCCGAACACCCCGTCGACGGGAACTGTGCCGGCCGTCTGGTTACTGGGCTGGCTCGTGAATCCGCGCCCGACCACGATCGACCGGTTATTCGACTGGAGCACCCCGCCGCCTCCCCACTGCACGCCGAGGGCGAAGAGATCGTCACGGTCCAGGATCTCCATCCGCGCCTCGATCTTGACCTGCGGCAGCGGGACGTCGAGCTTCTCGCGGATCAGCTTCTTGATGCGCTCCAGGTCGCCCTCGTAGTGCCGGATGAAGAGCGAGTTCGTGGGCTTGTGCGCGCGGATCGTGATGCCCTTCGCCAGCACTTCGGCGCTCGGGGAGACGGGGACCGCCATTTGCGGTTGGGGGCCCGTCCCGTAGAGCGCCGAGAACGGCGGTCCCGGAATGGGAGGCATCCCGCCCACGATGGGCACCTGAGCCGCCTGGATACCTTCCGCGGGGATCCCGAGGATCCCTTGCAACGTCTTCGCGATCTCCTCCGGATCGGCGTAGGAGAGACGGATCGTCTCCTCGCGGAGAGGCCCGCGCGCCTGGAGCTCGGCCAGCGCCATCTCGGCGGCGCGCTTCTTGTCGATCGCCTCCTGCTCCTTCAGCTGGGCCTCGGCAGCCTTCGCGCGCACCTCACTCTCGGCCTTGAGGCGCGCCTCCTCGACTCGGGCCGTCTGCTCGCGCTCCTTGATCAGCTGCTCGTTCGAGACGATCCGGAGGACGTTGTCCTTCTCGATTTTTCGAAGCCCCCGCGTCTCGAGGATCGTGTCGAGCGCGAGGTCCCATGGGACGTTGCGCAGCGAGATCGACATCTTGCCCTTGACGTCGTCGCCGATGACGACGTTCTTGTTGCTCTCGGCGGCGAGGATGCGGAGGAGGTTCACGACGTCCGCGTCCTTGAAGTCGAACGAGATGAGCCGTTGCCCGTTGCTGGTGGTCGGCGTCGCAGGCGCCTGCGCGATCCGGATCGGCGCTGCGACGGGTCGCGGCTCCGCCGTGCCGTTCGCGGCGCCGTTCGTGGGGCCGTTGGCGGTTCCGTTCGTGGCACCGTTGGCGCCCTTTGCCGCCCCGTTGGTGGGCGCGGGCGGGGTTGCCTGTGCCACGACCGTCGGCCCGCCGGCGGTGGGAATGACGATCGCCAGGCCGTTGGGCTCTTCACGGATCGCGTAGCCGACCGTACGGCTCAGGTCGAGGACCAGGCGGGCGACACCCTGCCGGTACTGGCCGCCGCGGATCTGCTTGACCGGGTCCTTGCCAACGCTCAGGGGCGTCTTACGCCAGGCATAGACCGTGTCCTCGAGGTCGAGGACGAGCCGGGTGGGCGAATCCACGAGGTCGGCCTTGTAGTGTGGCTCGCGCGACGTCTTCACGAACACGGTGACGGAGTCCGTCTGCGGCGTCACCGTCACCTCGCTCAGCCGTGCGGGCTCGGTCTGGGCCCCGCCTCCCGCTGGGACGAGCAGGAGCAGCACGAGACTCACCACCATCAGGACCTTGGGGATCCGTCTGTCAGCGTTCATTTAGTTTGTCGCCAGTTTGAGAACCACGCGGTTTGAGGGTGCGCCGGCCTTCGCCGCCACCGCGAACACCACGCTGTCGGAGCCGATCTCCAACAGGCGGCCATCCCCGAGCGTGTCCCCGGGTTTGAGGATGTAGCCGATGCCATCCGGCGCCTCGACCAGCGCGAGCGCCGAGCGATTGCTGCGAATGATTCCGGTCAGCCTGGTTGCCGCCACCGTGAGTCCTCCGGAGCCCTCGCGAACCTCGAGGGTCTCGAATGGGTCGCGACGTCCCCCGGACTGATACTTCGGCACCGCAGCGCTGGGATCGGGCGGAACGGCCTCGGCCGCAGCCGCCGGCGCGCCCGGCGTCGGTGCGCCGGGCATGGGCGGCGCCTGAGAGGGCGCCGCGATCGGCTTCGGCGGCGGGGGCGGCGGGGCGGAGCTTCCGCAGGCGCCGAGCGTCGTGGCCACGCCGATCGAGGCGAGCACCACCAGATGCGCGCGCACTATGCGGAGCCTCACCGCGCCCCCGCCGGCCTCGGCGCCGGCGGCGCACCGATGGGACGGTACATGTAGGTCGCGAGCACCAGCTCGGCGCGGACCGGGACCCGAGGGCGATTCAGGCCGTTCAGCTTGATCTCCGTGATGTTCACGACGCGCGCCATCTTGGCGATCCTCTCGAAGAACTCGCCGAATTGGTGATAGCCCGCCTCCGCGTTCAGCGCGATCGGGATCTCGCTGTAGTAGTCGCGAACAACCGGCGGACGAGGCTGGAAGAGCGCGACGCCGAGCCCGGATGCGGTGGCCGCGTCGGAGACCGTTCGGTAGAGGGTGGGGATCTCCTTCTCGCCCGGCAACCGGTCCTTCAGTGCATTGAGGCGAGCCTCGAGCTCCGCGACCTCGCGCCGGTACTTCAAAAGATCGGCGACGATCGCCCGGTTACGGGTGATCTCGCTCTGCAGCGAGCTCAGCTGCGCGCGGAGCTGCGCCACCTCGGCCTGGGCCGGCGCCAGCAGGAGGAAGTACGCGGCGGCGATGATGACGATCGCTCCCAGGGCGCCCCCGACGAGCTTCTGCGATCTCGGCGCGTTGACGATGGGGTCGAAGATCGGCGGGAGCGGCATGTCAGCCCTCGAAGCGGCAGGTGACTTCGAACGTCACCAGCGGGGAGGGCCGGGCCAGATCCCGGCGGGACACCACGAGGTCGACGTCCTTGAACTTCCCGGAGGCGCGCAGGTTCGACATGAAGTCCGCGACCGCCGTGGCGGAGAATGCCGACCCGGCGACCTTGATTTGCCCGCCGCGCTCCTCGAACCCGGTGATCCAGAGATCGCTCGGGATGACGCTGGCGAACGCCTCCACCATCAAGATCGGCCGCCCCTGAGCCTTGGTGATCGACTCGATGACGTCGACCCGCTTGCGCAGCTCGTTCGCGAGCTCCTTGATCTTGGTTTCCTGCCCGATCTGCGCTTTCAGGGCCGCCAGGTCCTTCTGCGCTCGGTCGATGTCGGCGGTGAGGTTCGCTTTGGTGCTGATCAGGATCCACCAGGTCACGCCGACGCCGAGCAGCAAGGCGAGGTAAACGACCCCGAACAGCCACGCCATGTTGAAGGCCGGGAGGCTGAAGCTGAACCCGGCGCCCCGCAGGCGACGACCCCGTTCCGGCGCGAGGTTGATCCTGATCATTTCGGCTTGTCTCCCGGACGTCGCAGTGCCAGACCGACGGCCACCGCCAGGGCCGGGCCGGCGGCGTGAACTTCGTCGGCGAAAGCCGAGTCGATCTCGATGCGCTGGAACGGCTTCGTCAGCTCGACCGGGATGCCCCAGTTCGACGACAGATAGTCGCTCAGCCCCGGAAGCTGCGCGCAGCCGCCGGCGAGGACGATCTTCCCAATGCGCTCGGACTCGGCCGTCGACGCGAAGTAGTCGAACGTCCGCTGGACCTCGAGCGACAGCTCGCGCGACACCGCTTCCAGCGCCGGCACGACGGTCTCCCACCGCACGCCCACGTCGCGACCGAGCTTGGCGGCCTCCGCCTGCTCGAAGGGAATCTTGAGCTGCTGGGCGATCGCCTGCGTGTAGTTGTTGCCGCCGAACGGGATGTCACGAGCGAAGATCGTCGAGCCGCCCCGCACGACGTTGGTCTTCATGATCGAGGCACCGATGTCGATCAGCGCGACGGTCTCGCCGCGATCACCGGGGTTGTTCACCTCGAACTGGTTGCCGAGCGCGAAGCTGTCGACGTCGACGATCGTGGGCGTGAGGCCCGCGTCCTCGACGACGGCGGCGTACTCGAGGACCTTCGACTTCTTCACCGCGACCAGGATCAGGTCCAGCACGCCGTTGTGCTGTCCGATGCTCTGGTAGTCGAGAAAGACCTCGTCGATGGCAAAGGGAACGTGATGTTCCGCTTCGAGCTGGACCACGTCGCCGACTTCCCGGGTCGGCACTTCCGGAATCTGGACTTTCTTGATGATCAGTTCTCGGCCACAGACCGCGATCGCACAGCTGCTGCCCTTGAGCCCCGCCCGGGAAACGGCGCTCTTGATCGCCTCCACAACGGTGCGCGGGTCCTTGATCGAGCCGTCCGCGATCACGTCGGGGGGCAGGGGGGCCACCCCCAGAGAGGTCAGCCTATAGGATCCACCCGACTCCTTGAGGTTGACAGCCTTCACCCCGCTCGAGCCGATGTCGAGGCCAAATATTTCCGGAGACCTGCGGAAGAACGCCATATTAAAAGCCTTTCTCCCTGATGGTTAAACAGTATAGGGCGGCGGGTACCGGGGGGGCCAATATTTTCCCACGTACTAGATTCGGGGGCGTGGTGGACGGAGGCCCCCAGACCGCGGCTGGGGTATCCCGGCCGGTGCCAGGGGGGGGCGGCGGGGTAAAAGGGGGAGGGGGCGGGTCCCCGGGACCGGCACCCTACCCCCCGGCGTATCCGGAATGGGGTCTCTCATCGATCGTTCCAGCCGTAGGTCGTCACGAATCGGCGCTTGAGCGCACGTTGAACGAGGTCCAGCGACTCCTTGCTGTGTAGAATGTGGGTTTCGTCCCGCGGGTTGCCCGCGCAGCCCGTTCCACCTGAAGCTGCCGTCGATCTCGACGGCCGCGTTCTCCACGATGAGAATGCCGGCGCCACGGCTTTCGCCCGCGACGCCGAGGGCCGGGCGCTGGTCGCCGAGAGACGGCGCGCCTGCGATGTAGACGATCTTCGGGCTATCGGTCGTGCCCCAGCACGCGGAGCTCGCGCCGTCGGCCGCGCACGCGGACCCGATGTTGGCGATCGAGTGGGCATTGGCGGGGTCGATGACGACGTCGGCCGAGGATCTCACGCGCGCGACGAAGTCGGCGATTCCCGGCGACGTCAGCGTGCCGTCCGACCGGATCGTGCCGGCTCCCGTCGTCGTGCCCGTGCCGGTCTCGTCCTTGCCGCGGACCTCGTTCTGCGGACCGCTTGCAATCGCGCCTCGGACTTCGGCCGCGAGAGCCGGAAGCGTGTCGTTCACGGTTATCCCGTAGACGGCCGGACCGGGACCCGTCGGGGTGCCCGGACCGTCGGCCAGTAGAGTATCGCGCCCGTCGATCGAGAATCGCGAGCCCTGAAAGTCTGCGCTGGCCTGGCTGCCCGGAAACGCGAGCGCAGCGGTCATCGGGGGGAACATCGCTCTGGACATCACCGTCGTGATCGTACGAGTCGTGCTGCCGACCGCGCCGGTCGCGGCGACGATGACCCGGCAATTCGCGTCAGACGTGGCGGTCCCGGCGGCGGCGCCGCAAGGGCCGACGGTGGTGTCGGGACTCACACCCGTCACCCGGGCATCGTCCGGGGCGCAATCGTTGCGGATCCTGACCGAGAAGGTCCCGTACGCGCCGCTGAGCCCGGGGAGATTCGCCGCGGGTGGCCCGAGAAGCGCGCCGAGGGCACACGTCGCCCCCGCCAGGTAGTCGTTCCACGCGTCCGGGTCGGTCGCGAGCAGGTGGTACGCGTATTCGATGCCCGCCTCGGCCACGTAACGGGCGCGGATCGTGCGGCTGTGGTTGCTCGAGATCTGAGGCTCGAAACCACTCATCGAGAGAAGCGCGAGGACGAGGCCGGCCAGGGTGACCAAGATCATCAAGACCAGTACGAGTACCGCGCCGCGTTCGTTGCCGACGAGCCGCCCCGGGGCGATCACGGCACCCGAGCCGGACGGGGCCGGAGAGGGCGGTTTCATTCGCTGCGCCTAGTTCCGGGACACGAGCATCGTGACGACGTCCAGCCGGCGCTCCTGGTCCAGCTGGCCGCTCCCCGTGACGGGTCGGTAGAAGACCGTCACCTGCGCGAGCTTGCAGCGCTCTTCGCAAGTCCCGCCGGGACTGTCGGCGATCGTCGTTACGCGCCGGTAGGCGGACGCATTGGCGATCGAGCCATAGTCCTCGACCGTCGTGCCGGCACGCAGATCAGCGGCCGGCCAGCTCGCCAGCGAGACCGCTTTGAGATGCTCGAGGCGTTGCTCCGCGAGGAACGCCGCCGTCGTCTCACCCCTGGCCGCCTCGATACCGCCCCTCGCGTACTGAAGACCCGTGACGACGGCAGTGAGCCCGACGACGAGAACGAAGGCCGCCACAAGCACCTCGACCAGAGTGAACCCTCGCGCCTCGGCCCGGGCGCGATTCACCTGACACTGATGCGGCCCGTGGCAGCGACCACCACGGCCCGTGTCGCGCCGTTCACCGGGTTGATCACGGTGTACGTCCCGGCCGGGCTGGCGGCTCCGAGATCGCTGAACATGACGTTGGCCGTCGTGCTGACCAGGAACGTGCCCGGCTCGGATATCCTGATCGCGCCGACGGCGTCGGTTCCCGGCCCGGTCCACACGGGCCCGCCGCATCCGCCCCGCCTCAGGCGAATGTTCGTGCCGCCCGCTTCCACACACACCGTCGTGTTCTGCGTGATCGCGATCTGCCGTCCGAGATTGATCGCGGTCGCCAGCTCGCGCGTGACGGCCTGGAGCGCCGACGTCCTCGCGTAGCTCAGGAGCGTCGGGGCGACGAGGACCGCGAGGAGGCCGGCGACCGCCATCGCCGCCATGAGCTCGACCAGCGTGAACCCGCGGGTGTTCACAGGCTGAATCCGCTCCAGTACCAGTCGATGATTTGCGCACCCCAGAAGAGGGCCACGACGCCACCCGCGGCAAGAAATGGGCCAAAGGGGATCGGATCCTTCCTGCCGCGCAGACCGGAGACAAGGAATGCGACGGCCACGACACCGCCGAGCACGATGGCCACGAACAGAGCGAAGACGAGCGCCTTCCAGCCGAGAAAGGCGCCGAGCATGGCGCCGAGCTTCATGTCGCCGCCGCCCATGCCACCGCCGCTCACCAGGATGATCGCCAGGAAGAGGCAGCCTCCCAGCGCGATTCCGATGACGGAATCGAGCCAGGAAACGTGTCCCGTCGCGAGGTTGGCGACCAGCCCGACCAGGATCCCGGGCAAGGTGATGACGTCCGGGATCAGCTGATGCTGGAGGTCGATCGCGGTGACGACGACGAGCGTTGCGAGCAACACCGCCGCGACGATGAAATCGCCGGTCGGTCCGAAGACGAGATACGCCGAGGCCAGCGCAGCCGCGGTGACGCCCTCGACAATCGGATACCGTCGCGAGATTCGCATGCCGCACGCTCGACAGCGGCCGCGGAGCCACAGAAACGACAGCACCGGAATGTTGTCATGCCACGCCAGCTGGGCACTGCAGCCGGGACAGGCGGAGCGGGGATGCCAGAGGCTTCGACCGTCCGGCACCCGCACGATCACGACGTTGAGGAAGCTCCCGATGGCGAGCCCGAAGAGGACGACCGCCGTGAGCATTCCTGCCGGCCAGGCGTCGGCCACGGCCTGCAGCGTCGCCACGTTCACCAGGTCTGAAGGAACGCCGGCCCGATGCGGTTGGCGAACTTCTTGTCGAGCTGTCCGAGGATTCCCCAGGCCGTGTGCGCGGCCTGGGGCTGCCCCGCTTCGAAGTACACCCGGGCGAGCCCGAACCAGGCCTGAGGCGAATCGTACTGCAGCGCGATCGCGTTGCGGAACGTGGCGAGCGCCTCGGCCGGGCGGCCGATGTCTGCATACGCGAAGCCGAGGTTGACGTGCGAGAGGACGTGCCCGGGCTTGATCTTGATCGCGCGCTCCAGATGGTCGACCGCCTCGTTCGGCCGCCCACCGTTGAGCAAGGCGGCGCTGAAATTGTTGAGCCCTTCCACATCGTTCGGGTAACGCGCGAAGAAGATCTCGAAATGCCCGAGCGCGCGCCGATAGTCCCCGAGCATCGCGTAGGTGTATCCGAGATGCTGATGGACCTTCACGTTGTCGGGCCGGAGCGCCTGAACGCGCTCGAACTCGGCCTTGGCCAGATCGAGCTGACCGCCATTCGAGTAGAAGACGCCAAGATTGCCGTGACAGATCGAGCAGCCCGGATCGGACTCGAGCGAGTTCCTCCAGAGGCTCTCTGTGTCGTACCAGATCTGGACCTGCTGGGCGCTCAGATAGGCCAGACCGCAGAACCAGACGACGCCGAGCGCGGCCACGGCCTTTGCGAGAGCCGGGCGAAGCATACCGGCCATACCGGCCTGGACCGCGGCACCGGCGACGGCGCCGACGAGGAGGGCGAAGCCGAGTCCCGGGAGGTAGCTGTACCGATCGTTGGTCAGCTGGTGTCCCGAATGAACGATGCCGATCACCGGGCCCAGCGCAATCGCGTAGTACGCCCAGACCGCCAGCCCGGCCGGCCAGCGCCGCCTGAGCGTGAGAACCGCGACGGAGATCGCGGTCACGGCAATCGCGGGGATCAGGAACTGCCGATCGAGCAGGCTTACCTTCGCGGGAAGCTCGTAGAGCGGCGCGAGTCCCTGCGGCATTATGGTCTTTTCGAGATAGAACCAGAGGCTGTAGAAGACCATGGCGGGCCGCGCGGACAGGGGATATCGCTCGAGCGGCGTGATGAACGCGTTCATTTTCTGGGCGGAGTAGGTGACGATGGCACCGGCCACGCCGAGAATCACGAAGGGAATCTTCTCCAACCATACCGCGCGGGCTGCCCGGCCGGTCCATCCCTGCCAGCCGCCGCCGAGGCGGCGGAGCGGGTAGATGTCCAGTATCACGAGGGCGGCCGGCAGTACCATCACGCTTGCCTTCGAGACGAGCGCCAGGACGAACGTGCCCACCGCCCCGGCGAGCAGCCACCGGCGGCGCGGGCCGCCGTCGTGAGCCTTGAGATACAGC
>QHSM01000393.1 GCA_003221595.1 Candidatus Rokuibacteriota bacterium
TTTCGCCGGTCAGCGAGAGATCGAAGCTCGTCAGGTTGAACCCCTCCGTGCTTCGATCCCCGATCTTGTCGAAGTCGACCTTATTGGGGTCGCTGAAGATCGTGTAGTCGACGTTGCCCTGCAGGGAGACGTCGATCAGGCCGAACCGGCTGAGCGTGAGCCCCTTGGTGTGCCCCTCCGCCTCCGGCGCCCAGGTGAGGGCCGCGAGCCCTCCGACCACTGCGAGCGCAGCCGCATGCCGTTTCACCGGGCTCGGGCTCCTTTCGGTCCTCCGCAGCGCCGTGAACGTAGCAAGCGGTATGTGAAGAACACACGAAGCCCGCCTGAATTTTCCTTCAGGCAGCCCCGGGGCGGGTCGGCACGCCCCCGGCGCGCCACGACATGAAGCAAGTTTCAGGGGTGCTTCAGGCTCTCTTCAGCCGTCGCCGCGTAGGGTGGAGCGATGAGCCCCGTCTGGCCCCTCCGCCTCGTGCATACCCTGATCGTCCTGACTCTCTCCATGAGCCTCGCCGACTTCATCGAGATCCAGGCGCTCTCGTCGGACGATCTGCGGAGGCGATTCAGCCTACAGCCGTCGTGCGATCCGGCGGTCACGGCTTCGATGGCCGATCCGGCCGCCAGCTCCCTGATGGTGGCCATCGAATGTCGCATCAAGCCGGCCTCGTCGACGTCGGACGACGCGAGTACCAGCGAGAGCCCGTAGCGTCTCCCGGCGGGAGAACATCTGAGGCGCCCGCGCCTCAGCGCGGGTTGAAGGGCGAGTACTCGACGAACCGCCAGCCGAGCGGTCCCCGCCCCTCGATCTCGACGATCTCGTCGACCTCGACCGCGACGGCGCGCTCGGCTCCCTTGAGCGGGGCCAGAGCCTCGGGCTCCCAGAGAATGCGCGCCCGTCCGGTCAGCTGGAGCGTCGTTGTCGTGTCGAAGTCGACGAAGAGCAGCCCCACCTGCGGGTCCGTCGCGATGTTGCCGAGCGTCTGGAACATGTTGTTCCCGGAGTAGTCGGGAATCAGCAGTCGTCGCTCGTCCAGCACCCGCACGAACCCCGGCTGGCCTCCGCGATGCGACGCGTCGGCGCCGGCATCGGCGTGAGCGCTCGCGATGAACAGCGTGTCGGCACGCTCGATCGCGAGCCGCTGGGGCTCGGTGAGCGTGGCGTGCCGTCGCGCGACCCCGACCCCGCCGGGCTCGGCGTCGGGCTCGAGCGCGCGGGCCTGAATGTACTTCGGACAGTTGCCGAAGACCTCGGCGGCCCGGATCTCGATCGCGTCATGATCCGCCCTCACCACCCGGCCGTTGACCCGGAGCCGGCGCCGCCGCTCCGGATCGATGACGAGGACGCCGAGGGGCCGGCCGCGGGCAAGCCCCTCGCTCAAAGGATCGGCATCGGGGAGGCCCGCGGCCAGGCGCAGCGTCCTCGCGCTCGGGGCCGTGATGAGGCCGGGCGCGCCGGTGACGAGCGAGGCCCAGACGCGCCCCGACCCGTCGACGCCGGCGAGGACCGCGATGCGCTGCGACTCCAGGAACGGCCGGGCGGCCTCCGGAATCGTGCTCGTGATGCCCCGCCCCAGCCGCCCGGCCTCATCGGTGACGCCGGACCGGGACTGCACGGCACGCTCGCCCTCGTGGAACCTGTTCACGGCGTTGGGACGTCGCCGGGCCCGCGCGGGATTCAGGGCTGGGAGGGCTAGCCGGGGCGGACCATGTCCTCCGGGCGCACCCAGCGATCGTACTGCTCGGCACTCACGTGGCCCGAGGCCAGGGCCGCGTCGCGCAGCGTGAGGCCCTCGGCGTGCGCCCGCTTGGCGATCGCAGCGGCGCGGTCGTAGCCGATGTGTGGCGCGAGCGCGGTCACGAGCATGAGCGAGCGGCCGACGAGCTCGGCGATCCTCGCGCGGTTCGCCTCGATCCCCTCCACGCAGAACTCGCGGAAGCGCGCGCACGCGTCGGTCAGGAGCCGCACCGAGTGCAGGAAGTTGAAGATGATGACGGGCTTGAAGACGTTCAGCTCGAAGTTACCCTGCGAGCCCGCCACGGCGATCGCCGTGTCGTTGCCGATCACCTGCACCGCGACCATCGTGACCGCCTCGGTCTGGGTGGGGTTCACCTTGCCCGGCATGATCGAGGAGCCCGGCTCGTTCTCGGGCAGCGCGAGCTCGCCGAGCCCGCTGCGCGGCCCCGAGCCGAGCCAGCGCAGATCGTTGGCGATCTTCATCAAGGCACCGGCGAGCGTCCGGAGCGCGCCGCTCGCCATCACGAGGTCGTCGTGGGCCGCGAGCGCGGCGAACTTGTTGGCCGCCGAGACGAACGGCAGGCCGGTCAGCTCGGCGAGCTTCCGGGCGACGGCGTCGCCGAAGCCGGCGGGCGCGTTGAGCCCGGTGCCGACCGCGGTGCCTCCGATGGCGAGGGCCAGCAGCCCCGGGAGCGTCGCGTCGATCCGCGCCAGGGAGGCGTCGAGCTGGGCGACGTAGCCGGAGAACTCCTGGCCGAGCGTGAGCGGCACCGCGTCCTGCAAGTGGGTGCGGCCGATCTTCACGATGTCGTCGAACTCCCGGGCCTTGGCGGCGAGCGCGTCCCGGAGCGCGCGCACGCTCGGGACGAGATGCTGTGTGACCTCGAGCGCCGCCGCGATATGCATCGCCGTGGGAAACGTGTCGTTGGACGACTGCGACATGTTCACCCGGTCGTTCGGATGAACCGGGTCCTTGCTCCCGAGCTTTCCGCCGGCAAGCTCGATCGCGCGATTCGCGCTCGGTCGGCGAGGTGGGCGTCGAGGAGATTCAGCTCCCGGTTGATCAGCGCGGCCGCCTTCTTGAGCAGGCCGAGGGCGCGGATGACCGGGATCGGCATCCGGTCGTCGCCGATCGCGAAGTGATGCAGCGAGCGCTCGGTCTGGGCGCCCCAGTAGCGATCGGCGCGAACCGCGATCGGGCCCATGCTGTCGGTCTCGATGCGGGTCGAGGGCGCCGGGCCGGGCATGCCGGAACCACCCTTCCTACAGGACGGCGTAGCCGTACGCGAGGCCGAAGGCGATCGAGCCGATGCCCGCGCAGAACGCGAGCACCTGCCGGGCGCGGCGGAAGCGCAGCGCGAGCGCCACCGGGTATGCCATCACCGCGGTCAGCAGGGTCATTCCGATGATCGTCCCCACGCCGAAGATCAAGAGGTACGCGACCGCGCTCGCCGTCGAGCGCAGGGTCGCCAGCACCAGCAACGAAACGGCGGCGCTACCGGCCAGGCCGTGCACGGCGCCGACGAAGAGGGCACGGCCGGCGGGCCACCCGGTGCGCCATCCAAGCGCCGCCAGGAAGGGCGAGGGATGGACGTGGGGATGCTCGTGAGCGGGGTCGGCGTCGTGGACGTGCGGGTGGCTGTGGACGACTCCCGTGCCGCCCCCGTGCGCGTGGTCGGCGACCATGTGTCCGGCCGGCACTGCGGCGAGCCCCCGCACCGCGTCACGCAGCCGCAACGCGCCCAGCAGGATCAGCATGACGGCCACGACCAGCTCGAGGCCGCTGCCCACCGCCGGCGTGATGGTGAGCTTCAGCCCGATGATGATCGCGCCCACGATCGTCAGGGTCGTCATGTGGCCCGCGCCCCAGAGGACGCCCACCATCGCACCGTCGAAGAAGCGGCGCTCGCGCGTCAGGATCGTCGCCACCGCCACGAGGTGGTCCGGGTCGGTCGCGTGCTGCAGGCCGAGGACAAAGCCGAGGAAGATCGCCGAGAGGGCCGGATCCAGCAGCGTCACTCCGACATCTTGAGGAGAAGGCCCGTCCGGCGCGCCCGCTGGATCGCCGCCAGGAACGCCCAGTGGGCGAGGGCCGCGTAGAGGAGCGAGAGCGCGAGTCCCGTCGCGATCGGCGCCCCGAACTCCGACTCGAACCCGTAGTGCGACCGGTACGCGTCGAGGAAGTACGTGAGCGGGATCGCCTTCGCGATCGCCGCGATGAAA
The DNA here is from genome assembly GCA_003221595.1 of Candidatus Rokuibacteriota bacterium. Lineage (GTDB taxonomy): Bacteria > Methylomirabilota > Methylomirabilia > Rokubacteriales > CSP1-6 > AR31. Next base: position 3,956 of record QHSM01000393.1, read on the forward strand.
TCCGGGAGGACGGAGATCGGGTAGTAGATGCCCGCCAGCACCAGGACGAGATTCACGCTCGCCCACGCGAAGGCCTCGGCGCGGTTGCCGAAGAGCGTGATGAGCGCGCACACGGCGACGCCGACCACCCAGGCGGTGAGGAAGCAGCCCAGCAAGAACGTCAGGAGCGCGACCCAGCCGGGCTGGAGCACGTGGAAGCCGAAGGCCCAGCGGCCGAGCGCCGCCAGCAGCACGAACACCGCCAGGCTGCGGACCATCCCGACGACCCACGAGCCGAGCGTCAGATGGCGAATGCCGATCGGCGCGAGAAACTGGTGCTTCAGCGACTTCGACCAGACGTCGAGCAGCACCGCGTAGGCGACCTCGAGCTGGCAGACGTTGACGATCGACAGCGCGATGGTGCCGACCAGCACGAACGACGCCTGGGCCTCCGTCAGCTCGAGGAACCGCGACATCAGGCCGATGGAGAGGACGCCGACGATCGGCCAGAAGAGCAGCTCGAAGAAGAAGAACACATTACGGGCGCCCATGAGCGCGTTGCGGAGCGTCACCGCCCACACGGCCAGGAGCTCATTTCGCCAGCTCAACGAAGACCTCCTCCAGCTCCGGCTCGCGCACCTGCACGTTGCGAATGACCACGCCGTCGGCGTGGAGCGCGCGCAGGATATCCGGGAGCCGCTTCTCGGCCTCGTCCACCGTGCACTCGACCCAGCCGTCGACCTCGACGCACCGGAGCACGCCGGGCGACTCGGCGAGCCATGGCACCCGCGCCGGGTCGAGCCGCAGCGCGATGACCTCGCCCAGCCGGATCTGGCGCTTGAGCTCGCCGGGTGTTCCGCGCGCGAGGATCTTTCCGTCCTTGATGAACGCGATCTCGTCGCAGAGCTCGTCCGCCTCGCGCATGTAGTGGGTGGTCAGCACGATGGTGATCCCCTGCTCGCGCCGGAGCCGGGCGATGTGCGCGCGGACGCGCACCGACACGTCAGGGTCGAGGCCGAGCGTCGGCTCGTCGAGGAAGAGGAGCTCGGGGTCGTTCACGAGCGACTTCGCGAGCGCGACCCGCTGCTTGAGCCCGGTCGACAGATCGCTGTACGGAACCCGGCGGTATGGCCCGAGCTCGCATATCTCGATGAGCCCGTCGACGCGCGCCCGGAGCGCGCGGCCGCTCAGGCCGTAGAGCCGCCCGTAGAAGGCGACGATCTCGCCGACCCGCAGGCTCCAGAGGAACGACGGCCGGCCGCTCGCCATGTTGAGCCGGCGCCGCAGCAAGGCCGCGTCGCGCACGACGTCGTGGCCGAGCACCGTGATGGTGCCGCGGTCGGGCGTGAGCAAGGTGGCGAGAATCGAGAGCAGCGTCGTCTTGCCGGCGCCATTCGGGCCGAGGAGGCCGAAGATCGAGCCACGCTCCACCGCCAGCGAGACCCCGCGCAGCGCGCGGGTCTCCCGACGACGGGGCCAGCCCGAGCGAAAGGTCTTCTCGACGTCGCGCGCATCGATCGCGAGCATGCCCGGAGATGATACCATCCGGGCCATGGCGGGCTCGGACGAGTGGCGCTGCGTCGCCGCGACGGTGCCGCCCGGTCAGAGCGCGACCTTCCGTCTCGAGCGCGCCGGGCGCACCGTGCACGGCTTCGTCGTGAACCACGATGGCGGCTACCGCGCGTATGTCAACTGTTGCCCGCACGTCGGCACGCCGCTCGATCTCTGGCCGAACGAGTTCTTCACCGAGGACGGCCGCGCGCTGATCTGCTCGACCCACGGCGCCGTCTTCGAGCCGACCACCGGGCGCTGCACCGCCGGCCCCTGCGTCGGCGACCGGCTGACCGCATTGCCCCTCGTGCTCGAGGGCGAGACGCTCGTCGTGCGCCTGCCTACGGAGACGACCGCCCCGCCCGCCGGCCCGTGACGACCGACCTCACCGAGGTCGAGCAGGCGAACGCGCGCTTCTATCAGGCGTTCGAGACGCTCGACCTCGCGCGGATGGATCTCGTGTGGGCGCACGGCGAGCATGTGAAGTGCGTGCATCCGGGCTGGCCGCTCCTGGTCGGCTGGGAAGCGGTGCGCGCGTCGTGGGAAGCGATCTTCGAGAACACCGCGGAGATGCGGTTCACGCTCTCGGACGTGCGGTCCGCCGCCGGCGGCGACCTCGGGTGGGTGACGTGCACCGAGAACATCTTCTCGGAGGTCCGGGGCCGGCTCGCCGTCACCTTGACCGCTCGGGCCGGCGCGCTCAGCGCAGGCGGGTGTACCGGGCCCGGAGACTGTCGAAGCGGCGGGAGCGGCGCACGCCGCGCTGGTTCAGCGTGAACCAGAAGAGCACGGCGAGAATACGCAGGCCGTAGACGACCGAGGCGAGGAAGCCCGCCGACGACGCCTCCGGGAAGTACCGCGTGGGCACGGCGATCTCGGCGATCTTGAAGCGCGCGGCGACGACCTGCGCGATGATCTCCTGGTCGAAGACGAAGCCGTCCGAGTTCGCCACGAAGTTGACGGTCTCGAGCACCTCCCGTCGGAAGGCGCGATAGCCCGTGTGGTACTCGGAGAGCGACAGCCTGAATACGCGATTCTCCAGCCCGGTCAGGAAGCGGTTGGCGAGGTACTTCCACCAGGGCATCCCCTGCGCGACCGCCGAGCCGCTCTTGAGCCGCGAGCCGAGCACCACGTCGGCCTCGCCCTCGACGATCGGCTCGATGATCCGCGGGACCAGCCGCGGGTCGTACTGGTAGTCGGGGTGCACCATGACCACGATGTCGGCGCCCGCCCGCAGCGCCTCCGCGTAGCACGTCTTCTGGTTGGCGCCGTACCCGTAGTTGCGGTTGTGGACGAAGATCTCCAGACCGAGCTGGCGGGCGACGTCGAGCGTCGTGTCGGTGGAGCCGTCGTCGACCAGGATGACGAGGTTCACCGCATCCTTCGGCAGCTCCTCGTAGGTCAGGCGCAGCGTCCGCCCCGCGTTGTAGGCGGGCATGACGACCACGACCTTGGGCAAGGTCCGCGCGTCGCTCACGAGGCCATCATCGGACTTCCGACCCCTGATCGCCAACATTCGAATAGAGGCGCCTGCCCCCGGCCTCGGCGATCAGGTGGACCGCCGACGGGGGCAGCGCCCGCACCGCGCTGCGCGCCGGGTCGACCGCCGAGATGAGGAAATGGCGGCCCGGCGCCGACCAGGCCTGCTCGAGTCGGGGCGAGTCCCAGAAGATGGCGGGCGTGTTCGGGAGCGCCGCGCCGCGCGCCAGATTCGCGTAGAGCCCGTTGACGATGCGGACGGGGCGGGGCACGACCAGGAGGATCGAGGCGCTGGTCGCGATGGCGCCCTCGTGCACGACCAGGTCCCCCGGCTTGAGCCGCTGGACGAGCGCCGCCGCCAGGGGGCGGGCGGAACGGCTCCGCGCGAACTGGGTCATACCGTTGGCCGCCACCGCCGGCAGGAAGGCGATCGTCGCGGCCAGGGTGACCCCGACACCCAGCGCCACGGCGCGCCGCCAGGCCGCGACCGCGAGCGCCGCCGCGCCGAGCGCGAAGATGCCCGCGCCGGAGTAGAAGAGCGGCGTCCACGCCTCGAACGGCACGCCGGGCGCCCGCTGACCCCGAGCGGTCAGATTCCGCGTGGCGATGTCGAAACTCGACAGCGCGTCCGCCGGTAACGGCGAAAAGCCGACGGAGGCCGCGACGAGCCCGGAGGCGACCAGCGCGAACAGCGCGAGCACCGGCACGAGGAGCGCGCGCACGGACGGCGCGCCCGGCGCGCCCTCGACTCTTTCGTCCCACACGCGCGCCACCAGCAGCGCGAGGGCGGGAAACGCCGGCAGCGCCGAGTGTGGCAGCCGGTAGGGCACCAGGACGAAGAACCCGAGAACGGCGGCCGACCAGAGCCCGAGCACGAGCCAGAGCCGCGCCACCGCGCTCTCCCACCGGCGCTGAAAGGCGCGGGCGAAGGCCGACGGAAGCGCGAGCGACCAGGGAAGCAGCGCGAGGAGCGTCACCACGACGAACTCGAGCGAGCCCAGCGGCACGTTCTCGTCCGGCAGGGCGCGCTGGCGCGTGAGGCCGTAGAGATTGCTGTCGAACAGCGTGTAGCCGAGGAAGCCCGCGCTCTTCGCCTCCATGGCCATGTACCACGGCAGCGCGACGACCGCGCCGAGCAGGACGCCCCACCACGGCACCCACGGGCTCAGGGGGCGCTCGCGCGTGAGCCAGAAAAAGACCGCGACGACCAGCAACGGGGCGATGGCGGCCAGGAGCCCCTTGGCGAGGGCCGTGAGCCCGAGCCCAGCATAGAAGATCGCGAGCCCGCGGCGGCGGTCGCCCAGGTACGCCAGCGCGAAGCCGGCCCAGGCGAGCGTCACGCAGAACGTGAACGGAACCTCGGGCGAGACCATGCGGCCGTGGACGAACATTCCGAGGTTCGCGGCGACGATGAGCCCGGCGAGCAGCCCGAGGCGGGGGCCGCCGAGCATCACGCCGAGGCGGGCCGTGAGCGCCGCGCAGCCGACCGCGGCGAGCGCGGTCCAGAGCCGGGCCGCCAGCGGCGTGACGCCGGCGGCGCCGAAGGACACGGACAGGAGCCAGTAGAGCAGCGGCGGCGTCTCGAAGTACGGCACGCCGTCGATCCGCGGCGCGATCGCGTCGCGGTCGAGCGCCATCTCGAGCGCCACCTCGGCGTGGAAGCCCTCCGGCGGATCCAGGAACGGGGCAGCGCCCAGCCCGACGAAGTAGAGGCCGACCGCGACGAGGGCGACGCCGAGAGGGACGCCGCGCACCGCTCGAGCTAGGTAACGCTCACGAGCGCGCCGGCCGGCAGACGCCGGAGGAACTCCGCCAGCGCGCCCTCGAGGTAGCCACGATCCCGCGACTCCAGCGTCACCTTCACCTTGTACTCGGGATTGGAGAGCTCGGGATACGAGCCGAGGAGCAGCTTCGGGAAGTCCACCAGGAGCCCGTTCAGATAGTCCGCGAGCACCCCCTCGCCGATCGCGACGAAGACGTTGCTGAGGTGAATCGGCTCGTCGCGGAATCGCTCGCGGATCGCCTCGAATTTCTGGCGGAAGATCTCGGGCACGCCCGGCAGGATGTAGACGTTCCGCATGAGGATGGTCGGGAAGCGCACCGTCTCGCCGCCGACCAGGTCGGCGCCGTCCGGCATCTCGGCCATCTTGAGATGCGAGTCGGTCAGCCGGTCGCGGAAGTGACGCTCGAGGATCGAGACGAGCAGCGGATGGCGCACGAGCTTGACGCCCATCGCGCGCGCCACGCCCTCGATGGTGACGTCGTCGTGGGTCGGCCCGACGCCGCCCGAGGTGAAGACCACGTCGTGGTCGCGGCTGAACGCGGCGACCTCGCCGGCGATCAGCTCGATCTCGTCGGGGATGACCGCGATCCGGCGCACGTCGACGCCGAGCACGCGCAGCTCGCGGCAGAGATAGGCGGCGTTGGCGTCGGCGATCTTGCCGGAGAGGATTTCGTTGCCGACGAGGATGATTCCGGCGGTCTTCGGCATGGCCCCAGGCGATTCTACGATAGAATGCCCTCGTTCACGGGAGGAGACGCGATGATCCAACTGAAGGGCTGGGCCCTCGCGCTCGGCGCGTCGTCGGGGTTCGGTGAGGCGACCAGCCTCGCGCTGGCGCGCGCCGGACTGAACGTCTTCGGCGTCCATCTCGATCGCAAGGCCACGCTGGGCAATGTCGAGCGGATCGTGAGCGCGATCAAGGCGCTCGGTCGCGAAGCGGTGTTCTTCAACGTCAACGCCGCCGACCCCGAGAGGCGCGCTGAGGTGGTGGGCCAGATGGAGCGCGTGCTCGAGGAGCGCAGCGAGCCGGGAGCCCTGCGCGTGCTCCTCCACTCGCTCGCGTTCGGGACGCTCAAGCTCTACGTCGCCGACCCCATGAAGGAAGCGGTCAACCAGTCCCAGATGGACATGACCCTCGACGTCATGGCGCACAGCCTCGTCTACTGGACTCAGGAGGTCGTCGGGCGGGGGCTCATGACGCGCGGCGGCCGCATCTACGCGATGACCTCGTCCGGGGGCACGCGCGTGCTGCCCTTCTACGGTCCGGTGTCGGCGGCGAAGGCGGCGCTCGAGTCGCACATCCGCCAGCTGGCGGCCGAGCTCGGCCCGCAGGGCATCACCGCGAACGCTATCCGCGCGGGGGTGACCGACACGCCGGCCCTGCAGAAGATCCCGCGCCACGACCAGATCATCGCCGAGGCTCGCCGGCGCAACCCCAGCGGCCGGATGACCACCACCGAGGACGTGGCGCGCGCCATCGTGGTTCTCTCCCATCCGGACACGTACTGGATCACGGGCAACGTGATCGGCGTCGACGGCGGGGAAGACATCGTCGGGTGACGTACACCCAGGGTGTGGTCCTCGGCATCGTCCAGGGCCTGACCGAGTTCCTGCCCGTCTCGTCCTCGGGCCATCTCATCCTCGTGCCCCACGTCTTCGGCTGGCCCGATCAGGGCCTCGCCTTCGATGCGGTCATGCACCTCGGCACGCTCGGGGCGCTCGTGGCGTACTTCCGGAGCGAGCTCCTGGGAATGGCCTTCGGGTCCGTCCCGCGACGACTGGCCGTGATGCTCGCCATCGCCACGATCCCCGGCGCGCTGGCGGGCCTCCTCTTCGGGAAGATCATCGAGAGCCAGCTCCGCTGGCCCATCGTGATCGCGATCGCGACCGGCGGGTGGGCGATCGTCATGTGGATCGCCGATCGCCGCGCGGTCGCGACGCCCGCGGCGCCCGGCGATCCGCTCGAGCGCGTGTCCTGGGGCCAGGGGCTCGCGGTCGGTTGCGCTCAGGCGCTCGCGCTGATCCCCGGCACGTCGCGCTCCGGGATCACGATCACCACGGGGCTCCTGGGCGGCCTCGACCGCGCCACGGCGGCCCGCTACTCCTTCCTGCTCGGCATTCCGATCACGGCGGGCGCCGGCGCGCAGAACGCGCTCCATCTCGCGAAGACGGGCTTGCCCACCGGCGAGCTCGGGCCGTTGATGGCCGCGCTGGTCGCCGCGTTCGTCAGCGGCTGGTTCGCGGTGTGGTTCCTGGTGGCCTACCTCAAGACGCGCTCGCTCCAGCCGTTCGTCGTCTACCGTCTACTCCTCGCCGCGGTGGTCTTCGTCCTCGTACTCCGAGCCTGAGAGCGACGGAGCCCGGCTCCCGATGCGCGTGACGCGGCGGGAGTTCCTGGGACGGTCCGCGCTTCGTCGATAGCCCCTGGGCCATCCAGCTTCGCGGCTTTCCGCCGGGGGGTCGAGTCGAGATGATGGCGACGCTCGGCGGTTGGGGCGGAGCGCCCTGGCGCTCATGGGCGGTCTTCGAGGCCGACGCCGCCGGCGAGGTCGCCCTGGCGACGGCCCCTGCCCTCACCGGGTCGTACCGGGGAGTCTCCCCGATGGGGCTCTTCTGGTCGATGGAGCGTCAGGACGAGATACCCGGAGCGGCGATTCCGCTCGACGGCGCCTTCCCGCTGACGCTCGCCGCCGGCGGCCGCGACGGAGCGAGGGCCGAAGCCAGGCTCGATCGCCGCCTCGTGTCGGCCGGCGTCACGAGCCGCGACGTGGAAGCCGACGGGCTGGTCGGCACGCTCTTCACGCCGGCGTCGCCGGGCCCGCATCCGGCGGCCATCGTGCTCTCGGGCGAGAGCGGAGGCGTCTGGCTCTCGCTGGCCGCGCTGCTCGCCTCGCGCGGCTATGCGGCGCTGGCGCTCGGATACTTCGGGATGCCGGGCCTGCCGCGGCGCCTCGTCAACATTCCCGTCGAGTACTTCGAGAAGGCCACTGCCTGGCTCCTCGAGACGGTCCGACCGCGCGAGAGCTTCATCGCCGCGATCGGCATCTCGCGCGGGGGCGAGCTGGCGCTGCTGCTGGGCGCGACCCTTCCGGTGATCGGCGCGGTCGTCGCCTACGCGCCGAGCGGCGTGGTGTTCGGTCCCGTCGGGCCGGCGGCGCCCGGTGACAGCGCGTGGACCCGTCGCGGCCGACCGCTCGCGCATCTCGGCCAGCACAACCAGACCGTCGACTGGTCGGCCATCGACCCGGCGCGCACGCCGATCGTCGAGAGACCTCTCTACGAATCGATGCTCCGCGACCGCGCCGCCGTCGAGCGATCCTCGATTCCGGTGGAGCACACGAAGGGACCGGTCCTTCTGATCTCCGGACGGGCCGATGACCAGTGGCCGTCCTTCGAGCTGGCCCAGATCGCGTATCACCGGCTTCAGGGCAACCGGCACCCCTACCCGTTCGCCCACTTGAGCTACGACGGCGCCGGCCACGGCATCTCGTTTCCCTACCTGCCGACTACGGTGACGAGCTACGTGCATCCTCTCACCCGGCGGCTCTATTCGCTCGGCGGCCAGCCGGCGATGACCGCCCGCGCGAACGCGGATTCGTGGCCCAGGGTGCTCGCGTTCCTCGCCGACGCCCGGCGTCAGCGGAGATAGCGCGAGAGCCAGTCGAGGCTTCGGGCGACCGCGTCCCGGCGGTGGCCCGGATCGGTGAGGCGATGGTCGGCGCCCGGAATGATCACGAGGTCGCACGGCTCCGCCGCGCGCGCGTGCAGGATCGTCCCATGCTCGACGGGGACGACCTCGTCGGCCTCACCGTGAATCGCCAGATGGCAGGCGACGCCGACGGGCGACACGGCGTAACGGTGGGAAGAGATCTCCAGCAGGAACGGGATGCCGATACCCTGCGAGTGCTGCGCGTCGTCGCCCAGGTCCTCCAGGTTCGCGGGCGCGTTCCACGTCGCGACCGGAAGCCCCGCCCGCTCCGCGGCGAGATGAAGCGCCACGAAGCCGCCGAGGCTCGACCCCAGGATCCCGAAGCGCCGGTCGATGCGCGGATGACGCTCGAGCAGGGCCAGCACCGCGCGGGCATCTTCCAGGCGCGTGCCGATGGTCGTCTGGTCCTCGCAGCCGGATGACTCGCCGCAGCCCCGGAAGTCGAAGCGCGCGAGGGCCAGTCCCGCCCGCGTCGATTCGTCGCCCAGCAGGAGGTACTTGTCGCTGTCCTTGCCGGCGCTGAGCCCGTGGAGCGCGATGACGCAGGGAACGGGCGCGGATCCGTCGGGCAGGTGGAGGACGAGGGCGAGCTCGGCGCCCGGCAGGACGACAGTGTGTCGTTCCTGGGTCAAACCCAGATGAGGTCGAACAGGCGGCAGGTATTCGTCGAGAGCTGGAACATCGCATCCTCGACCGGCAGCCCCTTCAGCTTCGCGACCTCCTCGGCCACCCGGCTGGCGAGCCACGGCCCGGAGTCGGTCCCCTCGAACTCGCCGCCGTACTTCCAGGGACCGTCGCTCTCGACCAGCAGGGCCTCGAGCGGCACGCCCATGACCATCTCACGGTCGCGCTCCCGGGAGACGATGTCGGCGGTGACCGAGACGAAGAAGCCCGCGTCCACGATCGCGTGCGTGACCTCGGCGGGCGCCTTGTGCCAGTGAAAGACGGCCCGCTCGATGCGGTGACGCTTCAGCGCTTCGAGCGCGTCGGCCGCGGCGCCGTGCGGCGCGTGCAGGGCCACCGGGAGGTCCCAGCGCGCGGCGAGATCGAGGAGCCGGCCGAGGCGGTCGCGGCCCCGCGCCATGATCGCCGTGGGGTCGGGCACGCGCTCGAGCGAGTACCAGGGCAGGCCGATCTCGCCGATCCCCACGATCCGGGAGTGGTGAGCGGCGATCTGCTCCTCGACGCGCTCGAGATCGTCGTCGGTGAGCCGCGTTCGATCGGGGTGGAATCCGAGGCACGCCCAGACGGCCTTCGGGGCGGCCGCCGCCGCGGCGAGCGTCTGGATGTTCGTCTCGGCGTCGCAGCCGACCGCGACGGCGCCCCAGACATCGTGGGTCAGCGACCGCCGGAGCGTCTCCCGGAGATCCGCGAACGCTGGATCGTGCAGGTGGCAGTGGCTGTCGATAATCATGGCGCCTCCTGCTCAGGTTCCCGCCACCACCATTCGGCCGATCCTGAGCGTGGGCGACACCGTCCGGTCCCGCAGGACCAGGTCGTCGCCGACGCCGTCGATCGCCGCCAACATCTCCAGGAGGTTCCCGGCCACCGTCACTTCCTCGACCGGATAGGCGAGCTCACCGTTCTCGATCCACAGGCCCACGGCGCCGCGCGAGTAATCGCCCGTCACGCCGTTCACGCCGAAGCCGATGAGCTCGGTGACGTAGAAGCCGTTCTTCACCGAGCCGATCAGCTCGCGCGGCGTCGCCTTGCCCGGCAGCAGCATGAGGTTGCTCGTCGAGACCGAGACGCCGCTGCCGTCCCGGCCCGCGTGGTGTGTGGACTCGAGGCCGAGCTTGCGGGCGCTGTACGTGTCGAGCAGATAGGACTCGAGAACGCCCTCCTCGACGAGCACGCTCCGGCGCGTCGCCAGCCCCTCGCCGTCGAATGGCCGCGAGCCGAGCGCCGCCGGGATCAGCGGATCGTCCACGATCGTCACCGCCGGCGACGCGATCTTCGTGCCGCGCCGGTCGAGCAGGAACGAAGCCCGCCGGTAGAGGCTCGGACCGCTCGCCGCCCCGGCGATCGAGCGCACGAGGCTCGCCGCGGTGTCCGGATCGAACACGACCGGCACCTCGACGGTCTTCATCTTGCGGGCACCCAGACGCCGCAGCGCGCGCGCCGCCGCGGTGCGCCCGACCGCGGCCGGATCCTCGAGCCGGGCGCGCTTGCGCGAGGTCGAGTACCAGTAGTCGCGCTGCATCTCGCCGTTGCGGGACGCGATCGGCGCCACGCTGATCCCGAAGCTCGTCGTCGCGTAGCCGTGGACGAAGCCGTGGGACGTGGCGTAGGCGTAGCGCGCGTGGCGATTGGAGTACTCGGCGCCCTCCGAGTTCGTGATGCGTGGGTCGGACTCGAGCGCGGCGGCTTCGGTCCGGCGCGCGATCTCGATCTTCTCCTCGGGCGAGAGATCCTCGCCGCCGTCCTCGAGGTCGAGGTCGGGCACGCGCTCGACCAGCACCGACGGGTCCGGCAGCCCTGCGTGGGGATCCTCGCCGGTGATCCTGGCCAGCGCGGTCGCCTCGTCGACGACACGCTCGAGGGACTCGCGCGAGAGGTCGGACGTGGACGCGGCCGCCGACGCCCGACCGGCGAACACGCGAAGGGCCAGGCGCTGCTCGCGCGAGTGGCTGATGTTCTCGATCTCGCCCATGCGCACCGAGGCGCCGAAGCGGGTTTCCTCGACGAGGTAGCCGTCGGCGGCGGTGGCGCCGCGCTGGGCGGCGCGCTTGAGGACCTCGACCAGGAGGTCCTGGTTCATACGGCCGTGCCTCCCACGGTGATGCCGTCGATGCGGATCGTCGGGAGCCCGACGCCCACGGGCACGGACTGACCGTCCTTGCCGCAGGTCCCCACACCCTCGTCGAGCTGGAGGTCGCGGCCCACGCGCGAGACGTGCGTGAGCGCCTCGGGGCCGTTGCCGATCAGCGTCGCGCCCTTCACCGGCGCCGTCACGCGGCCGTCCTCCACCAGATAGGCCTCGCTCGCCGAGAAGACGAACTTGCCGTTCGTGATGTCCACCTGACCGCCGCCGAAGGTGACGGCGTAGAGACCGTGCTTGACCGATCGCAGGATGTCCGCCGGGTCGTCCTGGCCGGCCAGCATGAACGTGTTGGTCATGCGCGGCATCGGCGCGTAGGCGTACGACTCACGCCGGCCGTTGCCCGTCGGCTTCATGCCCATGAGCCGCGCGTTCAGCCGGTCCTGCATGTAGCCGGTGAGGATGCCGTTCTCGATCAGGACGGTCCGACCGGTCGGAGTGCCCTCGTCGTCGACGTTGAGCGAGCCGCGACGGTTCGGGATCGTGCCGTCGTCGACGACCGTGACCAGCTCGGAGGCGACCTTCTGGCCCATGCGCCCGGCGAAGGCCGAGGTGCCCTTGCGGTTGAAATCACCCTCGAGGCCATGTCCGATCGCCTCGTGCAGAAGAATGCCCGGCCAGCCCGGACCGAACACGACCGTCATCGAGCCCGCCGGGGCGGCCACGGCCCCCAGCTTGAGCACGGCCTGGCGCGCGGCCTCGGACGCGAACCGGCGCCACCGCCCTTCCTCGGAGAAGAAGTCGAAGGTGACCCGCCCGCCCCCGCCGTAAGAGCCGATCTCTCGCTTGCCGCCCTCCTCGGCGATCGCGGTGACGTTCAGCCGGGTGAGCGGGCGAACGTCGCCGACCGTCCAGCCGGAGGCGGTCGCGATCAGCATGACGACCTCTTCGCTCGCCATCGACGCGATGACCTGCTTGACGCGGGGGTCGGCGGCGCGCGTCTCGGCGTCGATCCGCCGGAGCAGGTCGAGCTTGCGCGCGAGGTCGGCGGCGATCGGCTGCTCGGCCAGGGTGTAGAGATCGTGCGGCCGACCCCGGCTCGGAAGCGCGAGCGTTCCGGAGGCACCGCTCCGGTCCGCGATCGCGCGGGCCTGCCGTGCGGCCTCCTCGAGGTTCTTGATCGAGATCTCGTCGGTGTGGGCATAGCCGGTCCGGGTTCCGGCCTGCGCGCGCACCCCGGCTCCCTGGCTCACGTGGCGAGAGGCCTTTTTGACAATCCCCTCTTCGAGTACCAGCTCTTCGTTGATACGGTACTCGAGGTAAATATCGGCGTCGTCCACCTTGCCGATGAGGCTCCCGCCGAGGACACGCTCCATGAGTCCGGACGTGACGCTGAACCGGTCGGAGAAGAAGGTCTCGGGTCGAGTACGGGCGAGCTCTGTCATCGGTCTATCGGCCTCCCGGGTCACCGGAGTGCCAATCCTAACGTGCGCTCCCCGGTGTCCCAAGTTTTTTGGATTCGATGTTCCCCATGGATCAATTCTACCCGGCCCGTGAAGGCCCGGTCCGCGGATGAAGACTAACCATTCGCCTGAAACGCCTGAATAATCTCGTGAATGCGCCTCACGCCGTGCATGAGGGAAGGCCCGGGAGCGAGGATGTCGGCGCCGTCGATCTCGTGAATCTGGCCCGTCTTGACCGCCGCGATCCGCTCCCAGCCGGGCCGCCCCGCGATGGCCGCGGAATCGACCGGCTTGCCGCACCACGAGGCGAGAATGATCTGGGGATCGCGCTCGACGACCGCGTCGGGCTCGATCTTGCGGCCCGCGGCCGAGTGCTGGTCACGGAGCTCGGCGAACACGTCGCGGCCTCCCGCGATCTCGATGATGTCCGACACCCAGTGGATCCCGGCGATGAGCGGGTCCATCCACTCCTCGAAGTAGACACGCGGGCGGTCGGGCCAGACGGCCGAGTACTCGCGGATCTGTCGCACCTCATCGCGCAGGTCGCCGATCAGCTCGCGTGCCGGGCGCTCGGCGCCCAGGGCGCCGCCGATGAGGAGGATCGCGCCGAGGACCTCTTCGAACGAGCGCTGGTTGGTGCAGAGAACCGTCACGCCCGCGCCGATCAGGTCGCGGACGATCTCACGCTGGAGATCGGAGAAGGCCAGGACCAGGTCGGGCTCGAGCGCGAGGATGCGGTCGAGCTTGAAGGTGGTGAACCCGCCCACGCGCGCCTTTTCCCGCGCGGCCTCGGGCCGCTTCGCCGTGCCGGGGACGCCGACGACGCGCTCGCCGGCGCCGACGAGAAATGCGATCTCGGTGGTCTCGGCGGTGAGACAGACGATGCGTCGCGGGAAATCGTCGCGGCTCGCGCCGTACATCCCAGCCTGTCAGGCGCCTACGAGGCTCGGGCCGGTTGTGGCCGCGCGACGGCGGCGAAGTGGCTGAGCAGCAGCCATCCCGGGAAGGCGCGCGCGAGCTCGCGCGGGCCCTCGAGCCGAACCTCGCGCGAGCGCAGAGCCTGCTCGAGCGGAAGATCGCCGAGCCAGACTCGCGTGAACGCCGCCAGATCTGCCGCCACGACGAGATCGACTCCGAAGCCGGGATCCTTGAGGCACAGGTCGACCTCTTCGCGGCTGACGACGAGCCAGGAGGTCGCCGGCCCGCGCCCCCTCGGCACACCGCGGAAGTCGAATCGCACGACGGTGCGCCCCTCGGGCAGTTGGTCGACCGCGAGACGGCGCCGCACATTCCACA
>QHSM01000394.1 GCA_003221595.1 Candidatus Rokuibacteriota bacterium
GGGCGGCTCATGAGCGCGCGGGCAATCGCCAGCATCTGCTGCTCGCCACCGCTCAGCGAGCCGGCGAGCTGACGGCCGCGCTCGCGCAGAATCGGAAAGTGATCGTAGATCATGGCGAGCGTGGACGCTACGTCCGCGCGACTTCGCCGGTACGCGCCCATCGTGAGGTTTTCCAGCACGGTCATCTTGGGGAACAATCGGCGCCCCTCGGGCACGTGCGCGATGCCGAGTCCGACGATCTCATGCGGGGCGCGCCCCACCAGCGAGGTGTTCTCGAAGCGCAGGCTGCCCCCGCCCGGCCGGACGAGACCCGTCAGCGCCCGGAGGCTCGTCGTCTTGCCGGCGCCGTTCGCGCCGATGAGGCTCACGATGGAGCCCGCCGGCACGTGGAAGGACAGCCCCTTCACCGCCTCCACGGTGCCGTAGCGAACGTAGAGGTTCTCGACGTCAAGCATGGTTCACGCCGGTGCCGAGGTAGGCCTGGATGACGTCGCGGCTGGTGCTAACCTCGCTCGGCGTGCCCTCGGAGAGCTTCTGGCCGAAGTTCAGGACCACGATGCGCTCGCAGGTGCCCATGACCGCCTTCATGTTGTGCTCGACGAGGAGAATCGTGGTGCCGTGCCCGCGGATCGTCTTCACCAGGTCCATCACACGGCCGCTCTCGTCCAGGTTCATGCCGGTGACGGGCTCGTCCAGCAGCAGGAGCCGGGGCCGCGCGGCCAGGGCCATCGCGATGCCGAGCACGCGCTGGTGGCCGTGCGGCAGGTTCTTGGTCAGCTGGTCGGCGTGCGCCGCCAGGCCGGTGAACTCGAGCGCCTCGCGCCCGCGCGCGACCTCGTCCGGCGGAAAATCCCGCCGGCTGAACAGGAGCTGCCGGAGCCCGGTGCCGCTGTGCAGGTGCAGACCCAGCAGGACGTTCTGGAGCGCCGTCATCTCCTGAAAGAGCGTGGTGAGCTGGAACGTCCGCACGAGGCCGCGCGCGGCGATCTGGTGCGGCCGGCGCCCGGTGATGTCCTCGCCGTCGAAGGCGATCGAGCCGGCGGTGGGCCGGAGGAAGCCGCTCAGAAGATTGAAGCAGGTCGTCTTGCCGGCGCCGTTGGGACCGATGAGGCCGACGATCTCGCCCTTTTCGACGGTGAGGTCGACGTGGTTGACCGCGGCCAGGCCGCCGAAATGGCGGGTGAGGTCCCGCGTCTCGAGCAGCGGCATCGCGTCAGGCCGCCGGGCTCGGCGTGGGCGCCGCGGCCGCGCGCCACCGCCGGAGCCCCGCGAGCTTCTCGGGCAGCGTGATGAGGCCGCCGGGCAGGAACAGGATCGTCAGCAGCATCGCGATCGAGAAGAAGATCGTCTCGTACGGGCTTCCGCGGAAGGGCTCGGACAGGAGCGACAGGAAGATCGCGCCGACGATCGCGCCGGCGAAGTGCCCCCGGCCGCCGACGTAGTTGTAGACGAGGATGTTCGTCGCCATCAGGAAGCCGAACTCCGGCGGAAAGAGGAACCGGATGAAGTGGGCGTAGAACGCGCCGGCGATCCCCGCGAAGAAGCAGCCGAGCATGAAGGCCAGGAGCTTGTGCCGGGCGATGTCGACGCCGAGCGATTGGGCCAGGTTGTCGGCCATTCCGATGCTCTTCCAGATCAGACCGAGGCGGCTGTGCTCGAGCTTCCACAGGATGAGCAAGACGATCAGCATCAGGGCCAGCCCGAGATAGTACTGGCCCGCTTTCGTCGTCAGCGTCATCCCGAGCAGGTTCGGCTTGGGAATGCCGCTCAGGCCGCTCATGCCCCGGGTGAGCGACACCCAGAGCTGGGCGATCAGGCGAATCACCTCCACGAAGGCCACCGTCACCATCGCGAAGTACACGCCGCGCAGGCGGAGCGAGGGATAGCCGATGACGACGCCCACCAGAGTGGCCAGGACCGCGCCGCCCAGGAGCGAGAGCTCGAACGGGACTGCGAGATTCTTCGCGAGCAGCGCCGAGGCGTAGGCCCCGATCGACATGAACGCCGAGTGGCCGATGTTGAGCTGGCCACACGTCAGCGACGGCCGCAGGCTGGCGGCGAGAATCACGTTGGTGAAGACGAGCGCGAAGATGTGCACGTAGTAGTCGCCGCCGAACCGGGGCACGAGCAGCGCCAGCACGATCAGGACCGACAGCACGCCGAGCGCGCCGGCCCTACGGCGCATATCCGAACAGACCGGTCGGCCGGAAGAGCAGCAGGAGGATGATGAAGACGAAGCTCAGGAGGAACGCGGGCTCGGCGCCGAGCGCGGTGGCGACGATCGAGTCGATGAGCCCGAGCATGAGCCCGCCGAGGATCGCCCCGGGAATGCTGCCCAGACCGCCCAGGATGATGATGATGAACGCCTTCAGGAGCGGCTGCTCGCCCATCATCGGGTCCAGCTTGAAGATCGGCGCCATGAGCGCCCCGCTCGCCGCCGCGAGCGCGAAGCCGATGGCGAAGGCGAGGCCGTTGACCACGTTCACGTTGACGCCCTGCAGGGCCGCCGCTTCTTTGTCCTGCTCGATGGCGCGCATGGCGGCGCCGAGCCGGGTCCGGTTGATGAAAAGGTACAGGGCGACCACCAGGGCCGCGGCGATCGGGATGATCATGAGCCGCTCGATGGAAATGCCGACGCCGAGAATGTTCCGGGTGCCCGGAAAGACTGGCGGCACGTGCTTGTCGAGCTGGCCGAAGACCGGGTAGCCGGCCGCCTGGAGAAACGTGGTGAGGGCGATCAGCGCGACGAGCGTGGGCTCGATGCCGCCCCGGATGGGCCGGTAGATCGAGCGCTCCACGAGGTATCCGAAGATTCCGAGCACGATCATCGCCACCACGAAGGCGGCGAAGTACGGGGCGCCGCCCTGGAAGAAGACGTAGTAGATGACGAAGGCGCCCAGCATGTAGACGGCGCCGTGGGCGAAGTTGATGATGTGCATCATGCCGAACATGAGCGTGAGGCCCAGCGCCATCAGGATGTAGATCGAGCCGAGCGACGTCCCGATGATCGCGCTCTGGACGAGCAAAGCGAATGTCATTTGAGTTTGCGGGGCTCGTCCAAGCCTTCGGGGGCGCGCTGCACGACGAGGGTCGCGACGCCGTCCTTCACCTCGGAGAACGGCATCGGGTAGATGATCTGGTTGCCGACGCCGTAGTAGTCCTTCCCGCCGAAGTGCGCCTTGCCCCACAGGTTGTCGAATTCCACGATGCTGAGGGCGTCCGCCACCTTCTTGGGATCGACGCTCTGCGCCTTCTTCAGCGCGGCGACGAAGGCGAAGGCCGGATTGGCGAAGTCGATGCTGGTCGCGTTCCATTCGCCGTACTTCTTCGTGTAGCGCGCCTGCCAGCTCTTGATCTTCTCCGGCAGCGGCGCCTGGACGAAGCCGTGCACCCACGTCCCCTCGACGTTCGCCTTGCCGGCGATGTTCGCCACCACTGAGGTATCGACCTGCCCGATGTGGATGAACCGGCCCTTGAACCCGAGCTCGCGGGCCTGCTTGATGATCAGGCCCACGCTCCCGGCCGGCGAGGCCAGCACGCTGATGATGTCGGGCTTCTGGGCCAGGATCCGCAGCAGGACCGGGTTGAAGTCGGTCATGGTGCGCTCGAAGAACTCCTTGGCCACCGTCTCGTAGCCGAGCTTCTGGATGAACGCCGTCTCCACCTTGATCGACCACCAGCCGGTATCGTCGTTCGGCGAGATCGTGGCGACGCGCTTGAGCCCGGGATGGTTCTGCTTGATCCACTTCCAGAAGGTGCTGGTTTCCGGCGGCGCGGGGAAGCTGTGGAACGTGTACGGATTCTTCGGGCTCACCAGGCCGTCGGCGTACGCGAGCGGCAGATTCAGGACCCGCCCCTCGTTGACCGCTTCCTCGTTGGCCTTGACCACCGCGCCGCCGAGGATCGAGAGATACTTCACGCCGTCCTTGGCGATGAGGCGGTTGACCGTGGCGACGCCCTCGGCGATCACGTACTTGTGGTCGTAGGCGATGACCTCGAGCTTGTACTTCTTGCCGCCCACCTCGAGTCCGCCCTGGCTGTTGATCTCCTCGAAGATGAGCTCGGTCGCCTGCTTGTGGGGAATGCCCCACGGCGCCGCCGGACCGGAGAGGGGCGTGGAGACACCGAACTTGATGACGTCGGCCGCGCGGGCACTGCCCGGGCCCGCGGCGACCAGTCCCGCCACTGCGAGAAGCGCTGCGTGAACGAGCGAGCTCCGTGATCTCATCGCCACCCCTCCTGGACGCGCTTGTTGGAGCAGAGGGCCTCGTGCACGCGGACTATAGGAACGGGGATCGCTCCTTGTCAATGGGGGACAGCTGTCAGGATCGAAGGGGCGGACCGACTACCGCGCTCGCGCGAATCGTGGGGCGATCTCGCTCGCGAATCGCTCGAGCTGCTCGAGGTCGTAGTCGCAGGTCGCCAGCACCATGTCCTGGATGCCGGCGGCCTCGAGATCGAGAATGCGCTCGACGATCTCCTGCGTGGTCCCAAGGAAATACGACTGCTGGAGATTCTCGAACGTCCGGTGCGTGCCCATCACGCGCTCGAAGACCGGACGCTGGAGCCGGAGCGCCTTCTCGCGATCGGTCGCGTCGACCAGGTGCAGAAAATTCAGATGACCGTAGCGCAGCGTGTCGGGATCGCGCCCGTGGCTCGCGAGGTGGTCGCGGATCGCCCGCACGTCGTCCTTGACCATCTGCTGGCTGCCGGCGCCGCGGGCGAGCCATCCGTCGGCGGAGGCGATCCGCGCGAGCACCGCCGGGGCGATGTACGGCTTGTCCGGCGAGAGCGACGTCTGGATCTTCGATCCGCCGCCCACCCACAGCTCCGGAAAGCGCGGCAGGCGCGGCTCGATCGTCGCGTGCTCGAACCGGTAATAGCGGCCCGAAAAAGTCACGTCGCGCTCGCTCAGGAGGCGGCGGAGGGCCGCGATCATCTCGTCCGTCCGGCGGCCGCGCTCCGACAGCTTCATGCCGAGCGTCTCGAACTCGTGCTGATCCCAGCCCGGTCCGACGCCGAGCACGAACCGGCCGCCCGACAGGTGCCAGAGCGTCTGGATCTCCCGCGCCAGCGTGACCGGATGGTAGTAGGGCAGGATCAAGAGCCCGGTCGCCAGCCGGATCCGTGTCGTGACGCTCGCCGCGTGCGCGAGGCAGAGCAGCGGCGACATCCACACCGTGCCGTAGAGACCGGGCGCCTCCAGGAAATGCTCGGCGACCCAGAGCGCGTCGAACCCGAGCTCCTCGGCTCTTCGCGCGAACGCCTTCACGCGCGCGGCCTGATCGACGCGGAGGTCCCGCCACGCGAACGTCGGAAGATAGACGCCGAATCTCACTTCTTGAGCCGCGCCTCCTCGTAGAGCGGCAGCACGCGTTGCGAGAACCCGGCGAGATCCTTCATGCGGTCCTCGTTCGAGGGATGGGTCGAGAGGAGCGCCGGTGGGCCGCCGCCGCCCGAGATCTTGGCCATCTTCTGCCACAGCACGATGGCCGCGCGCGGGTCGTAGCCGGCACGCGCGGCCAGCTCGACGCCCATGCGGTCGGCCTCGGTCTCGTGGATCCGCGAATACGGCAAGAGGTACGTCACCTGCCCGACGACGCCGGCCAGGTCGGTACCCGCCTGCCCGATCCCGAGCACGGCGCCGACCGCGCTCGCCCCGATGCTGGTGGCGAGCTGCTGCGACGCCCGCTCACGTCCGTGCTCGCGCAGTGCGTGCGAGATCTCGTGGCCCATCACGGCCGCGATCTCGTCGTCCGTCAGCTCGAGCTTCTCGAGGATGCCGGTATAGAACGCGATCTTGCCGCCGGGCATGCACCAGGCGTTGATCTCGGGCGAGGTCAGGACGTTGACCTCCCACTTCCAGCCCGGCGCGTCCTTCCGGAACACCGCGGTCTGCGGGATGATGCGCGCGGCGATCGCGCGGACCCGCTCGACCTGCTTGGGATCCTTGTTGACGTTGCCCTTCGGCGCCTGCTCCTGGATCACCTGCTGATAGGCGGCCGCCGCGCTCTTGTCCATCTCCGCCGAGGAGACCAGGAGAAACTGGCTGCGCTCGACGCCGACGGTGCCCTGCTCGGTGGTCGACGAGCACGCGGCCAGCATCACCAGGGCGGTGGCGGGCGCGCCGATCCTTCTCATTTCGGCAGCACGGGCGGGCGGCTCACCGCGGGATCGATCTCGCCCGAGAGCGCCTTCATGAACTCGACCAGATCGCTCTGCTCCTCTACGGTGAGCTCGAGCGGCTTCATGTCCGCCGAGAGCCACGGGTTCTTCACGCCGCCCCGGTTGTAATAGGCGACGACGTCGGCGAGCGTCCGCTCGCTGCCGTCGTGCATGTACGGCCCGCGCCTGGCCACGTCGCGAAGCGTGGGGGTCTTGAAGGCCCCCCGGTCGGCGTCGTCGCCGGTGACCTCGTAGCGGCCGAGGTCGGGAATCGGCTTGTTCATGCCGATGCCGATGTTGCGGTACCCCTCGCCCGTGAAGTTGAAGCCGGCGTGGCAGCGCACGCACATGGCCTTGTCCTCGAACAGACGCAGCCCGCGCTGGGCCGCCTCCGACATCGCGCTCCGGTCCCCGGCCTGGAAGCGGTCGTAGGGCGAGCTCCCGGACAGGATCGTCCGCACGTACGCCGCGATGGCCTGCGCCACGCCGATCGGCTCGAGCTCGCGCCCGAACACCGCTCGGAACTCCTGCCGGTAGGCCGGAACGGCTCCGAGGTTCGCCACGACCTTTTCGTCCGTCTTGTTGACGTCGAGCCCCGCCTGCGTCTCGAGCGACGCCCGCAGGCCGGACCAGTGCTGCAGGTCGCTGAAGAGCCGGTTGACGATCGTCGGCGCGTGCCGCGGGGTCGGCTGGCCGGCGAAGTCGACGGAGAACGTTCGCGGATCGCTCCAGCCGTGATCCGGCCGATGGCAGCCGGCGCAGGAGACCGTGCCCGACGCCGACAAGCGCTCGTCCCAGAAGAACTTCTTGCCGAGCGCGACCTTCTCGGCGGTGATGGGATTGTCGTCCGGGATCTGGGCGGCGTCCTCCTGGAGTCCCGTCGGCAGCTTGAGCTTGAAGTCCGCCGCCAGCAGCCAGCCGGGGACCAGCAGAAGGACGACGGCGAGAACCAGCCCGACCAGCGTTGTCATACGTGCTCCCGCGTCACGGCCGAGCTTACCCGCGTCGTTCAGCGCGAGCAAGGACGGGCTGACTCGGCGCGCGGACCAGGCTGACGAGCACGACGCCCGCGACGGCCAGGACGGCCGCGAGCATGCAGCCGGCACTGAAGGATCCGGAGAGGTCGCGCGCCCAGCCGGTCGCGATCGGCCCCACGATGGCGCCGAGGAAGCTGATGCTGTTGCTGAGGCCGAACGCGGCGCCAAGATCCTCCGCGCGAACCATGCGTCCCAAAAGTGTGTATACCGCGCCCCAGATCGACCAGCAGAAGAACGCGGCCAGGAACACCAGCACGGCGAGCACCGGAACCGAGCGTTGCGCGATGGCCGCGGCCATGGCGAACATCGACATTGCCAGCGCGGCGAGCCCGGCCACGATGACCGTCTTCGATTCGAAGCCCTGCCGCGCGAGGCGGTCGTGGGCCCACCCGCCCACGATCATCCCCAGGGACGCCGCGATGCCCTGCAGCGCCGCGTAGATGCCGGCGCGGCCGACGTCGGCGACGCCCGCCTCCTGGAAGAACAGCGGCGCCCACGTCGCCAGGATGAACTGATTGGCGATGGCGCAGAGGCTGGTGAGCCCGAGCATCCAGAGCGGACCGTTGGCGAAGAGACCTCGCAGGCGCTGTCCGACCGGCCCCTGCCCCTTCGACGGCGCCGGCCGCGGCACGAACCGGGCGATGAGCAGCGCGGCCGCGATCGGGCCGAGCCCGAAGAGCATCATCACCGTCCGCCACGGCAGGACCTCCACCAGGGCCCCACCGATCACGAGGCCGGCGGTGAGACCGAGGCCGGGGCCGGCGAACGACACGCCCTGGCCGAGGCCGATGCGGTCGGGCGGCGTGACGGTTGCGATGATCGCCCGGTCGTTCGAGAAGAGCGACCCCTGGAAGGCGCCGGTCAGCGCACGGGCCGCGAAGAGCGCGGCGAACGATCCGGTGAGACCGGTGAGACCCGCGGCGAGCGCGCTGCCCAGCAAGCCCAGGAGCAGGATGCGCCGCCGGCCGAACCGGTCGCCGAGGAGTCCCGACGGGATCTGCATGACCACGTACGCGTAGAAGAACGCCGACGCGAGCAGGCCGGCCCGGGTGTAGGAGAGCTGAAGCTCGCTCATGATCGACGGCAGGAGCGCGGAGAACCCGATGCGGATCACGAAGTTCGCGGCCCACGCGAAGATGAGCAGGAGCCACACGAGGACGTACGGGGGCATGGCTCCGGGATCTATCGAGCGGAGTCGGTCAGTGCCGGTGGCGGGCGCGCTGCTCCGGCTGCAGCGCGGCGATCGATTCGGCGGAGCGGCCGAAGATGTCGGGCACCGGCCAGCCCTGAAGGCCGGCGTACGTGTCGATCTGGGAGCGGTGGTGAACCTCGTGCTCGAGCATCATCATGAGCAGGCGCCAGCCGGAGAGCGACCCGGGGGTATCGATCATCTCGATTTTTCGAGTGAGCCATTCCGCCGGTGTGTCCTGCAGCCGCGCGACGAACCGTCCGGCGGATGCCTGGAGCCAGGGAAGCCACGTCCGCTGGTCCGCGCGGTCGATCTCGGGCAGCGTCGAGACCCAGCCCTCGCCGCGGTACGCGCTGGCGAAGTACAGGCGCGAGCCGCCGATGTGGCCCACGATGTCGCCGATGCTCCAGCCGGCGGCCTCGCCGCTGACCGCCGGAGCCTGCCAGGCGGCCGCCCCAGGCGGCAGCGCCGCCACGTCGCGTTCGGTCCGGCGCCTCACGCTGTCGAAGAACCGGAGGTAGGACGGGATATCGGTGATCATGGCGGCGCTATTATGCGCCGGATTCACTCATCGCGGGGCTCATCGCGAATGAAGTGACCGGTCCGCAGATCCGCGAGCGTCTGCTCGATCTCCGCCCGCGTGTTCATCACGAAGGGTCCGTAGCGGGCGATCGGCTCGTGGAGCGGACGAGCGGCGGCGAGCAGGAAGCGGCCGCCGCCGGCACCGGCCGACGCCTCCACGACGTCGCCGTCGCCGAAGACGACGAGGGCGGGTCCGTGAGCCGGAGTCTGCTCGGGCCCGAAGCGGACGTCACCGTGATCCACGTACGCGAACGCGGTGTGGCCTCGCGGCACCGACTCGCGGAACGTCGTGCCCGGCGGCAGCGTGACGTCGACGAACTTCGGCGCGACCGCCAGACCTTCGACCGGGCCCGTCAGCCGCCCCTCCGCCGCCTCACCGGCGATGACCCGCACGCTCGCGCCGCCGTCGAGCGCCGTCTCGGTGAGATGCCCGGCCTGCAGGTCGCGATACTTCGGGCGCGTCATCTTGTCCCGGGCCGGCAGGTTGAGCCAGAGCTGGAGACCGGCGATGCCCTCGGGACGGACCTGCGGCATCTCCTCGTGCATGATGCCGCTCCCCGACGTCATCCACTGGATGTCACCGGCCCCGATGCTCCCGTGGTGGTCCAGCGAGTCACGGTGC
>QHSM01000395.1 GCA_003221595.1 Candidatus Rokuibacteriota bacterium
GTGCGACGCGCGGCACAGCTCGATCGTTCCGGGAGCGAGCGGCTTCCCGGTCGCGTCGATCGCCGCGCCGCCCACCAGCCCGCGCTCGAACTCGAACGTCGTGCCCGTCCCCTTGCCCACCGCCTCGAGGACGCGGATGGCTTCGGGGATCACTTCCTGACCGATCCCGTCGCCCGGCAGAACCGCGATACGGTACGTCGCCATCTAGGGCCCGACCTCCTTCATGCGCTGTGCCGACGCCCGCGCGACCCGGTTGAGCGCGCTGAGGTACGCCCGGGCACTCGCCTCGATGACGTCGGTCGAGGCTCCCCTGCCGGAGACCAGCGTGCCGTCAAAGTCGATCTTCATGGAGACCTCGCCGATCGCGTCCTTGCCCCACGTCGCCGAGCGCAGCGCGTAATCTTGAAGCCGTCCCTTCACGCCCGTGATCGCCTCGATCGCCGCCAGCACGGCGTCGATCGGCCCGTCGCCCACGCCCGAGTCCTGGAACGTCTGTCCCTCTTTCTTCAGGCGCACCGTCGCCGACGGCACGACGCCCGTGCCGCTGATGACGTGGAGGTAGTCGAGCTCGTAGAGGGGCGCGACCGGCTGGGTGGCCTCGTCGGTCACGATCGCCATCAGGTCCTCGTCGTAGACTTCCTTCTTGCGGTCGGCGAGGTCCTTGAACGCCTTGAAGGCCCGATCGAGCTCGCCGCCGGCCAGGGCGAAGCCGAGCTCCTTGAGCCGCGCCGAGAGGGCGGCCCGCCCGGAGTGCTTGCCCAGGACGAGCTTGTTGGCCGGTCGGCCGATGTCCTCGGGGCGCATGATCTCGTAGGTCAGCTTCTCCTTGAGGACCCCGTCCTGATGGATGCCGGCCTCGTGGGCGAACGCGTTCTCGCCGACGACCGCCTTGTTGGGCTGCACGTGCACGCCGGTGATGTGCGAAAGCAGCCGCGACGTCTTGAAGATCTTGCCGGCGCGCTCGCCGATTCCGTTGATCGTGCACTCCACCTGCCGGGCGCCGTGCATGATGGCGGTGAGCGAGTTGGCCACCGCCTGGCCGAGGTCGTTGTGGCAGTGAACCGACAGGACTACCCGGTCGAGGCCGTGCACCTTCTCGCGGATGCGGGCGATCCGCTCGCCCCATTCGCGGGGAATCGCGTAGCCGACCGTGTCGGGGATGTTGATGATCCCGGCCCCGGCCTCGATCGTCGCCGACAGGACGTCGCACATGTAGTCGAAGTCGGAGCGCGACGCGTCCTCCGGCGAGAACTCGACGTCCTCGCAGTAGCCGCGAGCGTGCCGGACCGCGTCGACCGCTTCGATACCACACTGCGGGACGGCGAGCAGGCGCCCGGCTTCTCCATGAACACGATGGAGAAGCTCGAGATGGCGCGCCAGCTGGCGCGCCATCTCGAGCTTCTCCATCGTGTTCATGGAGAAGCCGGGCGCCTGCTCGCCGTCCCGCAGTGTGGTATCGAAGACGATGACGCGGTCCATACGCCCCCTACGTCGACTCCTTGCTGGCCAGCTCGACCGGCGCCGCGACGGGACGGCCGAGGACCAGGCGGTGGACCGGTCCCGACAGCGCGTAGCCGGCGAAGAGCACGAACAGGAAGAGATCGTGCTTGGTGGCCACGATCATGATGGCCAGCACGACGACCAGCAGCGTCTGCAACGGGCGTCGCCGGACGAAATCGACTTCCTTGAAGCTCCAGTAGCGGAACGTCGACACCATCAGGAGCGCCAGGACTCCGGCGGCCGCCGCCAGCGTGACCTGGATCCAGCGCGTCGGCGGGGCGTCGCCGAGCAGGAGAATGCTCGCGGCCACCACCCCGGCCGCCGCCGGGGTGCTCAGACCGATGAAGAAGCGCCGGTCGACGGTGCCGGTCTGGACGTTGAAGCGGGCGAGCCGCAGGGCCCCGCAGATGACGAACAGGAAGACGCCGAACCAGGCCGGGCGGCTCAGGTCCTTGAGCGCGTAGGAGTACACGAGAAACGCCGGCGCCACGCAGAACGAGACGACGTCGGCCAGCGAGTCGAACTCGACCCCGAACTGACTGGTCGCCTTCATGAGGCGGGCCACACGGCCGTCGAGCAGGTCCATGATCATCGCGACGAAGATCGCCAGCGACGCGTCGGCGTACCGCCCCTCGACCGTGAGCAAGAGCGCGAAGAAGCCGCAGAAGAGGTTGCCGGTGGTGAGCAGGCTCGGCAGCAGGACGATGCCGCGCCGCCGGTTGTCGCGGAGCTCGTGCCAGCGCCGCCGCCTCGATCCCTTGCCCCGTCTCATCATCGTCATGACGATAACCCCAGCAGCGTGACGCCGCCGCGGACCCGGTCCCCGACCCGGACCCGGACGTCGGTCCCACGCGGCATGCAGCAGTCGGTCCGTGAGCCGAACCGAATCATGCCGAAGCGCTCGCCGACGGCGAGCTTGTCGCCCGGTCCCACGCGGCAGACGATCCGCCGCGCCACGACGCCCGCGATCTGCACGACGGTGACCCGGGCGCTGTCACCCTGGAGGTGCACCATGCAGCGCTCGTTGCCGGCGCCCGCCTCCGGCCGGTACGCGGGGACGAAGCGGCCCTGCGAGTACACGACGCCGGCGACGAGGCCCCCGATCGGCGCGCGATTCACGTGCACGTCCAGGGGCGAGAGAAAGATCGCGACCCGTACGGCCGGACCGACGAACGGATCGCTGATCTCGTCGACCTGGGTCACGCGGCCGTCGGCCGGCGCCAGCACTCCGCCCGGGATCGACGGGACCTCGCGCTCCGGGTCGCGGAAGAACCCGAGAGAGGCGAGCGCCGCGGCCGCGAAGGGCGCCGCCAGCCCGCGCCGGCCCACGAGGGCGAGCCCGGCCGCGATCGCCGCCGGGACGGCGACGAACGGCCAGCCCTCGGGCGCGAGCGGGAAGCGGTTCATCACCCGATCCGCGGCGGCTTGATCCAGGACATCATCGAGCGCAGGCGCTTGCCGACCTCCTCGATCGGATGCTCGGCGTCCCGCCGGCGCATGGCGAGGAACCCGGCGCGGTTGGCCTGGTTCTCCAGCACCCACTCCCGGGCGAACTGGCCCGACTGGATCTCGCCGAGGATCTTCTTCATCTCGGCCTTCGTCTGGTCGCTCACCACGCGCGGTCCGCGTGTGTAGTCACCGTACTCCGCGGTGTCCGATACGGAATAGCGCATGTACGCGAGCCCGCCCTGATAGAACAGATCCACGATCAGTTTCATCTCATGCATACATTCAAAGTACGCCACTTCGGGTTGGTATCCGGCTTCGACCAGAGTTTCATACGCCGCCTTGATCAAATGCGAGATGCCGCCGCACAGCGTGGTCTGTTCTCCGAATAGATCTGTTTCTGTTTCTTCTTTAAAGGTCGTCTCGATCACGCCCGCCCGCGTGCAGCCGACCCCCTTGCCGTAGGCGAGCCCGAGATCGCGCGCCTTGCCGGAGACGTCCTGGTAGACCGCGAGCAGCGCCGGGACGCCCGGGCCCTGCGTGAAGAGATCGCGCATCACGTGACCGGGCGCCTTGGGGGCGATCATGGTGACGTCCACGTCGGGCGGCGGCACGACCTGATTGAAGTGGATGTTGAAGCCGTGCGCGAACATGAGCATCTTGCCCTTGCCGAGCCCGCCCTTGATCTCGTGCTCGAACACGTGCCGCTGACTCTGGTCCGGGAGCAGGATCATGATCACGTCGGCCATCTGCGCGGCCTCGTTCACGGTCGCGACGCGCAGGCCTTCCTTCTCGGCCTTCGCCCAGCTCTTCGAGCCCTTGTAGAGCCCGACGACCACGTCCTGGCCGGAGTCCTTGAGGTTCAGCGCGTGTGCGTGGCCCTGGCTGCCGTATCCGATGATCGCGATCTTCCGGCCCTTGAGCAGGCCGAGATCGGCGTCCTGGTCGTAGTAGATCTTCGCGGGCATCGTGTGTCCTTTCCTCGCGGTCGGTGAGTGTTAGTCGGCGAAGCCGACCACCTTCAGGTCGTCCACGGTGCGTGGCTTCCGCGGCGGCTCGCCGCGCCGGACGCGCGTCTTCGGGCCGCGCGCGATCGCGACCTTGCCGGTGCGGACGATCTCCTGGATCCCCATCGGACGCAGGAGCTCGATCAGCGCCTCCAGCTTGCCCTCGTCGCCGGTGGCCTCGAGGACGAACGAGACCGGTGTCACGTCGACCACCCGCGCGCGGAAGATGTCGGCGGTCCTCAGGATTTCCGCCCGGTTCGACGGCTCGGCGTTGACGCGGATGAGGACCATCTCGCGCTCGACGTGACTCTCGTCGGTCAAGTCGGTCACCTTGATCACATCGATGAGCTTGTGCAGCTGCTTGGTCGCCTGCTCGATCACGAACTCGTCGCCGCGCACCACCAGCGTCATCCGGGACACCGACGGATCGAGCGTCTCACCGACCGAGAGGCTCTCGATGTTGTACCCGCGCGCCGAGAAGAGGCCGGCGACGCGGGAGAGCACGCCGAACTTGTTCTCCACCAGGACTGCGATCGTGTGCTTCCGGGGCTCGTTGCCGTTCTGCATCTAGAATCCCGTCTGCGACCGGGCGGCGCGGTCGCGCACGACGCGGCTGGGCGGCGCCAGGATCATGTCGGTGCTGGCGCCGCCCGCCGGCACCATTGGGAACACGCACTCGTCCTTGTCCACGCACACGTCGAGCACCACCGGCGCGGGCGTGCTGATCATCTTCTCGAGCGCCGGCACCAGCTCGCTCGGCTTGCTCACGCGGAGCCCGACGCAGCCGTAGGCCTCGGCCAGGCGCACCCAGTCGGGAATGCCCGGCAGGTCGATCGCGCAGAACCGCTCCTTGTAGATGATCCGCTGCCACTGGCGGACCATGCCGTGGCCGCTGTTGTTGATGATGACCGTCTTGACCGGCAGCCCCTCGGTGAAGC
The DNA here is from genome assembly GCA_003221595.1 of Candidatus Rokuibacteriota bacterium. GTDB lineage: Bacteria > Methylomirabilota > Methylomirabilia > Rokubacteriales > CSP1-6 > AR31. The sequence continues at coordinate 4,892 of QHSM01000395.1, forward strand.
AGGTGGCGAGCTCCTGGCTGTTCATGGCGAACGAGCCGTCCCCGTCGATGTTGACCACGAGCTTGCCGGGGTTCGCCGCCTGGACCCCCATCGCGGTGGGCAGGCCGTAGCCCATCGTGCCCAGCCCGCCGGACGTGCACCACATGCGCGGGTGCTTGAAGCGGTAGTACTGCGCCGCCCACATCTGGTGCTGGCCGACGCCGGTGACGATGAACGCCTCGCCGCCGGTGACGTTGGAGATCTCCTGCATCACGTACTGCGGCTTGACGACGTCGTCGCTCCACTCGTAGCGGAAGGGAAAGTCGCGCTTCCACTCGGCGATCTGCGCCGCCCACTGCTGGCGCCCCTCGTGGACGCCGGGCGCCGGTCCGCCGCGCAGCTCCTCCCGCACCGCCTCCACCAGCTTCCCAAGCACGCGGCGGCAGTCGCCCACGATCGGCACGCCCACCTTGATGTTCTTCGAGATCGAGGACGGATCGATGTCGATGTGGACGATCTCGGCGTTCGGCGCGAACGCGTCGACCTTGCCGGTCACCCGATCGTCGAAGCGGGCCCCAACCGCGACGAGGACGTCGGAGTGGTGCACCGCCATGTTGGCGTAGTAGCTGCCGTGCATGCCCAGCATGTCGAGCGAGAGCGGGTGCGCCATCGGGAACGCGCCCAGCCCCATCAGGGTCTGCGTCAGCGGGAATTGCCCGAGCTCCGCCAGCTCCCGGAGCTCCGCGCTCGCGTCGGACGAGATCACGCCGCCGCCGACGTAGAGGACCGGCTTCCGGGCAGAGGCCAGGAGCTTGGCCGCCCGCTTGATCTGACCGGGATGGCCGTCGTAGTTCGGGTTGTACGACCGCATCTGGATCTTATCGGGCCAGACGAGGTCCCACTCCTTCACGAGGATGTCCTTGGGCAGGTCGACGTGTACCGGCCCCGGGCGTCCGGTTGACGCGATGTGGAACGCCTCGCGGATGATGGGACCGAGATCGTTGCCGTCCTTCACCAGGAAGTTGTGTTTCGTGCACGACCGGGTGATCCCGACGTTGTCCGCCTCCTGGAACGCGTCGTTGCCGATGAGGTGCGTGGGCACCTGCCCGGTGAACGCGACGATGGGGATGGAGTCCATCAGCGCGTCCTGCAGCGCGGTCACCAGATTCGTGGCGGCGGGCCCCGAGGTCACCAGACAGACACCGACCCGGCCCGACGTCCGCGCGTAGCCCTCGGCCGCGTGGCCCGCGGCCGCCTCCTGACGCACGAGGATGTGGCGAAGGCCCTCGAAGTCGTAGAGGGCGTCGTAGATGGGCAGTACCGCGCCGCCGGGCAGACCGAAGATCAGATCGACTCCCTGGCGCTTCAAGCACTCCAGAACGATTCGGGCTCCCGGCATTTTCACTGCGCACTCCTCCTAGACACGATAGTCCCCGCTGCCGCCCACCTGACGTTCCTTGATTCGCGCCTGCGCCGCCGCGAGCCGTGCGCCCGGGATCAGGTACGGCGAGCACGACACGTACGTCATCTTCACGTGATGGCAGAACTCCACCGACGACGCCTCGCCGCCGTGCTCGCCGCAGATCCCGATCTTGAGATCCGGGCGGCGACTGCGCCCGCGCTCGATGCCGATCTTGATCATCTCGCCCACGCCCTCCTGATCGAGGACGGAGAACGGATCGTGCGGCACCAGCCCCATGTCCAGGTACCGCGGCAGGAACGTCGCGACGTCGTCGCGACTGTAGCCGTAGGTCAGCTGGGTCAGGTCGTTGGTGCCGAACGAGAAGAACTCGGCGAACTCCGCGAGCTGCGCGGCGATCAGCGCGGCCCGCGGCACCTCGATCATCGTCCCGATCAGGTAGCGCACGGCGACGCCCGTCTCGGCGATGACGCCGTCGGCGACCCGCTTGGTCTGCTCGAAGGTCTCCTTCATCTCGCCGACGGTTCCGGTGAGCGGGATCATGATCTCGGGCTCGACGAGAACGCCGGCCTCGGCGACGGTGCAGGCCGCCTCCATGATGGCGCGGACCTGCATGCCGTAGATCTCCGGGTTCGTGATTCCGAGGCGACAGCCGCGGTGCCCGAGCATCGGGTTGGCCTCCCGCAGCT
>QHSM01000396.1 GCA_003221595.1 Candidatus Rokuibacteriota bacterium
CGAGCCCGATACCCTCGGCGCCGAACTCGCGCGCCCGCCGGGCGTCCTCCGGGGTGTCGGCGTTGGCGCGCACGCCGAGCCCTTCCGTGCGGTAGCGATCGGCCCAGGCCAGGAGCTCCTGGACCTCGTCGCCCAGCTCGCCCTCGACGGTCTTGATGGCATCGAGGAGAACCTCGCCCGTCCCGCCGTCCACGGAGATCCAGTCACCCTCACGGATGATGCGACCGCCGACCTCG
>QHSM01000397.1 GCA_003221595.1 Candidatus Rokuibacteriota bacterium
GTGCGGGTTCACGATCTCGATCGACTTGATCACGTCGAGGTTGACGCCGTAGCGGGTGCCGGGCGCCTTGTTGATCTGGCGCTCGAAGCTGAACTTGACGTCCTCGGCGGTCATCTCGCCGTAGCCCTTGTGGAACTGCACGCCCTTCTTGAGCTTGATCGTCCAGATCGTGCCCTCGGGCGAGAGCGTCCAGCTCTCGGCCAGGTCCGGCTCCACCTCGGACGTCGTGACCTTGCCGTCCTTGATGGCGAAGCGCGTCAGCCCCCGGAACATGAACCGCGAGATGGCCTGGCTCTGTCCGAGGGTGCTCGAGTGGGGGTCGAGGGTATCCGGCTCCTTGGCGGCGATGTTCAGGATCTTCTTCTGGGCATCCGCGTCGGGCGCCTGGACGAGCCCGACGCTCGTGAGCGCCGACAGCACGACGAGGCACGTAGCGAGCCACGCGAAGCGCGACATAGAGTTCTCCCCGTTTGTCGAGCGAAGCTTTGGTAAGCGGGACAGGGTCCCGCGCGTTGTCACGAGCATCGAAGACCACCACGCCGAGCGCGATTCGAGCATGGCCACCTCGGTCGGAATCGGTCTGGGACGGGTCAACCGGGGCGGCGCGGTGCGGCACCGCCCGGCCCTACTTCGAGAACGTGCGCGATACGATATACCCACCGCTCCGCCGCGACAAGACGGGGCGTCCGGCCGGCGGCGGCCCCGCCTCAGCGTCTCAGACGCCGGCCTTGCGCATCAGCCCGGCGCAGCGGTCGAGCACGGGCAGCACCTCGTCGGCCTTCGCCGGGTTCAGATTGAAGACCAGGCGCGCGACGCCGGCGTCGCGGTAGCGCTTGATGAGATCGCCGTCCTCGGCGACGCCGAAGACCGTCACCGGCAGGGTGGCCGCATCGCGCCGGGACTCGGCGACGAGCTTCTGAAAATCGGGCAGAAGACCGAGCACGTCGCCGTACTCGGGCCGGCGCGCGTGCGGCATCCAGCCGTCGCCGAACGCGATCGCCCGCCGCGCGCCATAGGGAAAGGCCCCGCCCACGATCACCGGCGGGTGCGGCTTCTGCACCGGCTTCGGCCAGGTCATCATCGGGGGAAATTTCACGAACTCGCCGTTGTACTCCGGCTTCGACTTGGTCCAGATGGCCCGCATCGCCTCGACGCGCTCCCGCATGACCTTGAACCGCGCCTTGAAGTCCGTGCCGTGATCGGCCATTTCCTCGGCATTCCACCCCGCCCCGATGCCGAAGAGAAATCGCCCGTTCGAGACCTGATCCAGGCTCGCGACCTGCTTGGCGGTCTGGATCGGATCGCGCTGCACGACCAGGCACACGCCGGTAGCGACCTGCAGCCGCGTGGTCGCCGCCGCCGCGGCGGCGAGGGTCACGAAGGGGTCCATCACGTCGTAGTACTTCTTCGGCAGATCGCCGCCTTGCGGAAACGGCGAGCGGCGCGACAGCGGAATGTGCGAGTGCTCCGGCGCCCAGAGTGATCCGAACCCGCGCTCCTCGAGCGCGCGGCCGAGCTCGGCCGGTCCCATCGAGTAGTCCGTGAAGAAGATCGCCGCGCCGAAGTCCATGAGGATCCCTCCGCCTAGGCCGGCAGCTTGTCGCCGTCCGGCGGCGCCGCGACCTCGAACGCGTTGACGACGCCCGACAGGAGCGCGAAGTAGTTCGCGGCCGCCGTCAGCTCGACCAGCCACTTCTCGTCGTGCCGCTTCCGCAGCGCGTCGAAGGCCGTCTGGTCGACCCGGTTGGTCCGCATGAGCTGCCGCGTGTAGTTGACGATCTCCCGCTCCTCGGGCGGAAGCTTGCCGGCGTCGCCCTTCGCGCGCAGCAGATCGATGATCTCGTCGCTCACCCCGTTGCGGCGCGCCGCCGCGACCTGGGCCGCCCAGACGTAGGCCGCCTCGCGCTCGCGCACCGCGGCCAGGATGGCCACCGAGCGAAGCCTCGCGTCGACGACGCTGTCGTCGCGGAAGAAGGTGACCAGCGGCAGGATCCGCTCCGCGAGCTTGGGGCTGTGCAGCAGCATGCTGAACGGCCCGCGCACGCCCCCGAAGACCTTTACTACCTGGTCGACGACGGCGTGGCTCTCGGCAGGGACGTCGGACTTTCCGGTGACCGGGTTGATACGAGGCATGATGGGCTCCTTTCTCGAGGGACGGCGCCGGCGGCGCCATCCTGTTGACCTCGGTGGGCATCATAGTGCATCAGGACACTCTTGGGGAGGACGACATGGACGCTCGCGACCTGTTCCTGGACCAGCACGCCGTCATGCACTCGGCCGCCGTCGGCGGCAACAAGATGTCAGCGGCGGAGCGCACCTTCGCCGGCCTGACCGACGAGCAGATGCGGGTCCGGCCGCGCGAGGATCTCAACTCGCTGGCGTGGCTCATGTGGCACATCGCCCGCGCCGAGGACATCCTCGTCAACGCGGTACTGGCCGCGCAGCCTCAAGTGTTCGACGATGCGTGGAAGAAGCGGCTCGGCGTCACCCGCCCCGATTTCGGCATCGGCATGACCAGCGCCGAGGTCACGCAGCTGACCGGGCAGATCGACCCCGGCGCGCTGCGCGCGTACCGCGATGCGGTCGGCCTGCGCACGCGCGAGCTGGTGGGCGGCTTCAAGCCCCAGGACTGGCAGGGCACGGTCGCGGCCGACGCCGTCGAGCGCGCCGCCGCCGCCGGAGCCTTCGGGGCGAGGACCGAGCAGCTCTCGAAGGCGTTCCCGGGACGGCCGCGCGCGGCGGTGCTGAGCGGCATTGCGCTGATTCACTCGGCGGGACACATGGGCGAGGCCGCGACCGTCCGCACTGCCGGCGGATTCGGCTCGGGCATCTGACGGCGCTGCCGTCAGGGGTGAATCACGGTCTCGGCACGGCTGACGACGAACGCCTCGTGGCGCTCGACGAAATCGCCCACGACCTCGGCGAACGCCTGCGGCCGTTCGGCGCCGATGGCGTGTCCAGCGTCGTAGACGAACACGAGGTGACAGCCCGGGATCAGATCCTTGTAGATGCGTCCCATCGCCGGCGGAATCACGCCGTCCAGGGTTCCGAACAGGACGAGCGTCGGCGTGGGGAGCTTGCGCAGTCGTTCCTCGAGGTCAGGGTCGCGGCCGGGTCCGCGCAGCCGCTGGACCAGCGCCTGCGTCTTCGCCCGGACGGCCGGGTCCACCGCCGGGAGGGCCGGTAGCCGCTCGGGGTGAGCGTAGAGCCGGCGGGCCATCTCCTCGGGCGAGCCCGACGGCGGCTCCGAGCCCTCCGGCCGGATCGCTGCGGGCGCCTCGAGCACCAAGGCCGGCACGCGCTCCGGCGCCTGCAGGGCCAGCCAGAGCGCGGTCGTTCCGCCGAAGGACGTGCCCATCAGGTTGAACGTGTCGAGTCCGAGGGCCTGAGCCGCGCGCGCCATGGTCGACGCGAGCTCGGCCATGCTCCGCGTCTTCGTGTTCTCGCCTGAGAGGCCGAAACCCGGCATCTCGAAGGCCACGACACGAAAACGGCGAGCGAGGAGGTCGTGCGCGGGCGTCAGGCGCAGCCCGCCGGCTCCGTGCAGGTGCACGAGCGGCGCGCCGTGCCCGGCCTCCAGGTAGCGGACGCGAAAGCCGTCCGCCTCGACGTAGCCTTCTCGAAAGTCGGCGCCGGGAGCGCTCACGCTCGACGATCCCCGTGGCTCAGATGTCGCGGATGCGCGGGAGCACCTTGGCGCCGAACAGCTCGAGGGCGCGCATGAGGGCCTCGAGATCGCTCGACCCGGGCGGATACAGGGACAGATCGAGGACGCCGGCGCCGACGACATCGCGACAGCGCCGAACCTGCTCGACGACCGTGTCGGCGCTGCCGATGAACGTCGTGGGCAAGGCACCGCTCACGATCGGCGCCCGCGCCTCGCCGGCGATGTTGCGGGCATCCAGCTTGTTCAGCGCTTCGCTCACGCCCGCCCGCATGGTGAACGGCCGCTGATTCGGCTGCTGGCGCAGCAGCGCCTCGGCTTCCTCGTCCGTTTCGGCCAGGAGCATGTTCGCCCGGTAGATGATCTGCTCCGGCGTCGGCTCCCAGCCGTAGCGCGCGCACTGCTCGCGGTAGTACCGCGTGGCCCGGCCCACCGCCTCGAACGATCCGTAGGAGACGCCGCAGCCGAGGTGGTTGCGCGCGGCGAAGTCGCACGATTCGCGGCTCGTCCCCAGGGCATACGTGGGCGGATGGGGCTCTTGGAGGGGGCGCGGCCAGATCGAGATCGTCCGGTACTGGAAATGGCGGCCCTGCCAGCCGAACGGCTGCGGCTCCGTCCAGGCCTTGAGAATGAGCTCCATGCCCTCGTCGGTTCGCTCGCGCGCCTCGGCCGGGTTCAGGTCGTAGGTCAGATACTCGTTCGTCGTCCCCCGCAGGAGCCCCACGACCAGGCGCCCCTGGGCCAGCGTGTCGAGCATCGCGATCTCCTCGGCCACGCGCACCGGATTGCTCTGCGGGACGATCGGTCCGAGCAGCGCGATCTTGATCTTCTTCAGGTGCGCGGCGATGAACGAGGCCGAGACGATCGGAGACGGCGTCAGGATTCGCGGAGAGTAGTGGTGCTCGGAGACGCTCACCCAGTCGAAGCCGAGCTCTTCCACGTACTCGAGCCGCGCGATCATGTCCCGGTAGGCCCGGGCGCCGGCCTCGCGGTCGTACGCGCCGGACGGCACGGGCCACTCGGACGGGAGCGCCTGCGGCGCGCAGTACCGCGCCGTTTCGAAGAACGAGACTTTCATGGCCGCACCTCCGCCATCAAGGCCTCACTTCATCGGTGAGAAGGCCGTGGTACGCAGCATCGTGTTGGCGACTTGCTGCACGATCGGGCCGTTCTTCTCGCTCTCGGCGAACACGCGGGCGCGCTCGGGGTCCTTGGCGAACGTGTCGAACTTGGCGACGCGCTCGTCGAGGCTCTCCCAGGCCAGGAGGTAGGTGAGCTGGTGGTCGTTGCCGCCGATGCGATTGAGCCAGTAGCCCACCTGCCGGAAGCCGTGCTTCTTGAACGCGCCGCACGTGAAGTTGCCGAACCGGTCGGTGATGTTGGTGATCTTCCCGGGCATCGCCTGGTACTCGCGCAGCTCGAAAACGTACGGGCTGCGGCCGGCGGCGTCCGGGCCGTAGGGCTCGCCGCGGTCCATCTGGGAATAGGCGGTCGGCTCCATGAGCTGGTTGTAGACGCGGTTCACCAGGGGCCCGTCCTTCTCGGTCTCCGCCCACTTCTTGGCGCGCTCGGGATCGGCCCGCCAGGCGGCGTTCTTCTTCGTGCGCTCCTCGTAGCTCTCCCAGCCCCAGATGTAGACGACCTGGTTGCTCTTCTCGGCCACCAGGGGCGTCCAGAAGCCGATCAGGCGGAAGCCGTATTCCTTCCACTTGTGGACCGTAAAGCTCCCGAAGCGATCGACGAGCGCGGGGAGCTTGCTGGCGGCGACGTCGTAGCGGCGCAGTTCGTAGAGCATGGCGCACCTCTCTGGAATCGCTGGGTCGTTTGACCGGCGCTAGGATACCACCGCCGGGCCGAGAGCGGTGGCCCCGGGCCGACGGCTGGCTTATGCTACGTCGGGCGAGACCATCGCCCCAAACTGCAAAAGGAGATCTCCGCATGACCGAGCACAATGCCCTGACCCGGCGCGGGTTTCTGAAGGCCGGTGCGCTCGCCGCCGCGGCACCCCTCGTGGCCGACGTGCCGTTCGTCTCGGCCCAGAGCCCGATGCGCGGGAGCAAGATGCTGGACTTCTACACCGGCGCGGACATCAACAAGGCCGAGGCCGAGGGCGAGGTCGTCTACTACGGCCACGACAGCGAGCCCGCGATCGCCACACTGCTCGAGGCGTTTCGGAAGGATTTCCCGAAGATCAAAACCAGCTACGTGCGGCTGCAGACCGGCTCGCTCTACGCGAAGATCACCGCGGAGCGGTCGGCCGGGCGCTTCGGCGTCGACGTCCTGCAGCTCTCCGACATCTCCCCGGCCATCGACTTCCAGAAGAAGGGCGGCTGGGAGCAGTACCTGTCGCCCGAGTACGCGGCGTACAAGCCGGAATACCAGTCGACCCCGCCCGGCTACTACGGCGTGCCCGGCGTCGGATTCTCCGGCATCTCGTACAACCGGACCAAGGTGAAACCCGAGCAGGCGCCCAAGACGTGGAAGGACATCAACAACCCGGCCTTCAAGGACGGCATCAGCGCCAAGCTCGCCACCTCGGGCATGCAGCACGCGCAGTGGTACATCCTGCGCAAGATGTTCGGCAACGACTTCTGGCAGGAGTTCGCCAAGCAGCGGCCGAAGGGCTTCGACGCGCGCGCCCAGCTCTTCGATCGGCTGGCCAAGGGCGAGGACCGGATCTGCGCGCTGGCCGAGTACGCGGGCTACACGCTCTACCAGGAGAAGGGCGCCGAGATCGACTTCGTGGCGCCGCCCGAAGGGATGCCGGCCATCGCCATCTACATCGGGGTCGTCACCAAGGCGCCGCATCCGGAAGCGGCCAAGCTCTTCGTGGACTGGGCGCTGGCTCGTCGCGGCCAGCTCGTCTATCAGAATCAGAAGATCCTTCTCTACGGCTCGCTTCGTCCCGACGCCGGCCCGATGCCCACGGGCAAGCGGCTCGCCGACTTCAAGCTGCTCTTTCCCACAGAC
>QHSM01000398.1 GCA_003221595.1 Candidatus Rokuibacteriota bacterium
GAGGCCGCGGGCGAAGCCCTTCGTCTCGGTGAGCGCCAGCTTGCAGAACTCGGTGCCGGTGCAGGCCACCGTTCCGCGCCGGAACGGCGACGCATCGAGCACGAAGTCGGCCGCCTCGAGCCCGCGCACGAGGGCCCCGGCGCGCTTCGTCGGAACGTTGGGGATCACGAGGTTCTGCATGCTGGTGGTCCGGAGCGCGCCGGTGCCGTAGCGGTCGGCCAGGTCGGCGGCCACCCGTAGCTGCTCGGCGCCGAGCCGACCCCGCAGCACGGCGACGCCGACGTAGCAGGTGCCCGGCGCCTGCTGCGGGTGGATCCCGACATGGTCGCGATACGCGTCGTCCGGCGGATCCTCGGCCACGCCCGGCGGCAGCGGCGATCCGAGGCGCTCCTCGATGGCCGCCTGGAACCGGGCGGCGGTCCAGCCGTGCTGCAGGAACAGGAACTTCAGGCGCGCGCGCTCGCGGTTCTGCCGGAGCACGTCGGACTCGCGGAAGACCTCGGCGATCGCGCGGACGACCGCCAGCGCGCGGCCCGGGGGCACGAACGCGTCGAGGGGGACACCGAGGTGGGGATCGGTGGAGAGCCCGCCGCCCACCCGGACCGTGAAGCCGATCTCACCGCTGGCCGGATGGCGCGTCGCGGTGAGGCCGATGTCGTTGATCTCGGGATACGTGCACCAGGCGCGGCAGCCCGAGATCGAGACCTTGAACTTCCGCGGCAAGTTGTAGAAGGCCGGGTTGCCGTTCAGCATGCGGGTCGCTTCGAGGACGAGCGGCGAGGCGTCGATCAACTCGTCCGCGTCCAGGCCGGCGACCGGGCAGCCGGTGACGTTGCGGGTGACGTCGCCGCAGGAGCCCATCGTGGTCACGCCCTGGAGCCAGAGCGCGCGAAAGACGTCGGGCAGGCCCTCGAGGGTGACCCAGTGGAGCTGAAAGTTCTGACGCACGGTGATGTCGGCGATGCCGCGGCCATGCCACTCGGCGAGGTCCGCGATCGTTCTGAGCTGGGACGACTCGATGACGCCGTTGGGAATCCGGATGCGGACCATGAAGTGCCGGACGGCCTTGCCCTCGCCGCCCTTGCCGCCGATCGCGCCGGCGCCGTCGCCCTGGGTGTAGATGCCCCACCAGCGAAAGTACGTTCCGAGCCACTCGGGCGGGACCGAGTCCCAGCCCTCGCGGGCGAAGCGCTCGATCTCGGCGTGAGCCTCCCAGGGATTCAACTCCCGCTTGAGCCGCTCCACGCGCTGCGCCTTCGTTTCCTTCACGGCCTCGCTCATCGGTCCCTCCAGAAACGTGAAGGCCGGGGGACGGGTGCGATTCTCAGCCCGTCCCCCGGCCGGGTGTCTGTGGCTTCGTGGTCGCCTTGCCGAGGGTTACGTCATCCGAGGCATCGCCGGGGTGCGTCAACCGACGCTTTACATCGCACGCACTTGGATCCCGATCGGCCGGGCATCAGCCGGGTCATCCCTCTTCCCGGATGAAAAATACACATTGTCGATCGAGATTGTCAAGAGGAGCCTCCCGCGTCGGTTTGAAGCGCCTCTGGAGCCCCCTCCAGGGCCCGGCGGTCGTGATAACGTTCCCCAGCCGTCCGGACGACGGCGCGCAGGGAGGCCCGACATGGCGAAGAGCGTTTACGACGACACATACGCGCAGTCGATGAGGGATCCCGAGGGCTTCTGGGCCGCGGCCGCGGCGGACGTTCACTGGGACCGGCGCTGGGACCGTGTGCTCGACGACTCGCGCAAGCCCTTCTACCGCTGGTTCACCGGCGGCGAGCTGAACACGTGCTACAACGCGCTCGACCTGCACGTGGACCGCGGGCGCGGCAAGCAGCGCGCGCTCGTCTACGACAGCCCGGTCACCGGCACGGTGCGCGCGTACACCTACCGCGAGCTCCGGGACGCGGTGGCGCTCTGCGCCGGCATGCTGCGGCGCCAGGGCGTCGAGAAGGGCGACCGCGTGCTCATCTACATGCCGATGGTGCCCGAGGCCGTCATCGCGATGCTCGCATGCGCGCGGCTCGGGGCGATTCACTCCGTGGTCTTCGGCGGCTTTGCGGCGGGCGAGCTGGCCAAGCGCATCGACGACGCCAGGCCCAGGCTGATCCTCTCGGCCTCGTGCGGCATCGAGGTCAATCGCGTCATCCCCTACAAGCCGCTGCTCGACGGCGCGATCGAGCTGGCGCAGCACAAGGTTCCCCGCTGCGTGATCCTCCAGCGGCCGCAGCAGACGGCGCCCCTCGTGCGCGGGCGCGATCAGGACTGGAGCGAGACGCTGGCCGGCGCCCAGCCCGTCGAGTGCGTCCCCGTCGCCGCCACCGACCCGCTCTACATCCTCTACACCTCCGGCACGACGGGCATCCCCAAGGGCGTCGTGCACGACAACGGCGGCCACGCCGTTGCGCTCAAGTGGTCGATGAGCGCCGTCTACGGCATGGGATCGGGCGAGGTCTTCTGGGCCGCCTCGGACATCGGCTGGGTGGTGGGCCACTCGTACATCGTCTACGCGCCGCTCCTCAAGGGCTGCACCACGATCCTCTACGAGGGCAAGCCGGTGGGCACGCCGGATCCCGGCGCGTTCTGGCGTCTCATCGCCGAGCACGGCGTGAACGCCCTGTTCACGGCGCCGACGGCGTTCCGCGCGATCAAGAAAGAGGACCCCAACGGAACGCACATGGCAAAGCACGACCTCTCGCGGTTCCGCACGCTCTTCCTCGCCGGCGAGCGCTGTGACCCGGACACGCTGCACTGGGCGGAGGACAAGCTGCGCGTCCCGGTCATCGACCACTGGTGGCAGACCGAGACGGCGTGGCCCATCGCCGCCAACTGCGTCGGCCTGGGCATGCTGCCGGTGAAGGCCGGATCGCCCACCAAGGCGGTGCCGGGGTACGACGTTCACGTGCTCGCCGAGGACAACTCGGAGATGGCGGCCGGTCAGATCGGCTCGATCGCCCTGCGCCTGCCGCTGGCGCCGGGGTGCCTGCCGACGCTCTGGAACAACGACGCCGGGTACGAGAAGTCCTACCTCACGAAGCATCCCGGCCACTACCTGACGGGCGACGCCGGCTACCGGGACGAGGACGGCTACGTCTACATCATGAGCCGCGTGGACGACATCATCAACGTCGCGGGGCACCGGCTCTCGACCGGCGGCATGGAAGAGGTCCTGGCCGCCCATCCCGACGTGGCCGAGTGCGCCGTCGTCGGCGTCGCCGACGAGATCAAGGGCGAGGTGCCCGTGGGGTTCGTGGTCACCAAGGCGGGCGTCGCGCGCAGCGAGGCCGACATCGTCCGCGAGCTCGTCGAGCGCGTGCGCGAGCAGATCGGTCCGGTCGCCGCGTTCAAGACCGCGCTCGTCGTGCAGCGCCTGCCCAAGACGCGCTCGGGCAAGATTCTGAGGGGGACGATCAAGAAGATCGCCGACGGCCACGAGTGGGTGGTGCCCGCGACGATCGACGACCCGGTCGTCCTGGACGAGATCACCGCGGCGCTCGGCGCGAAGGGCTACCCGAAGCGGTAGCGAGGGGCGCCGTCACTGCCGGCGCCACTGCCACCACAGGGCGAGCGCGCCCACGGCGGCGAGGCCGAGCGTGCCGTTGAAGAGAAACGCGGTCGAGACGCCCCAGCCTTCGGAGATCGAGCCGACGATGAAGGCGCCGATCGGGAAGACCCCGCCGGACACCCACGTGTAGATACTCATCACGCGACCGCGCAGCGCGTCGGGCGCCTGGAGCTGGATCGACGTGTTGCAGCTCGCCATCAGCATGATGCCCCAGTAGCCGGTGAGGATCAGGAGGGGCACGGCGAGCTCGATGCGGCGCGTGAAGCCGAGCCCCGACAGCATGCCGAGCGCCAGCGTTGCCGCCACGAGCATCGAGCGCACCGACGGAAAGCGCGCCGCGCGCGCGCCGACCGTCAAGGCACCCCCCACCGCGCCGACGCCGAGCGACGCCATCAGGAACCCGAACCCCTCCGCGCCCAGTCCCAGGACGTTCTTGGCCAGGAGCGGCACGTACACGCTGAAGTTGAAGACGCAGAGGCTCACCACGAAGACCAGCCCGATGGCGAGCCGAAGACGCGGCGTGCCGGCGGCGTAGCGCACACCCTCGGCGATCTCCTCGAGGATCGACGTGCGCGCCGGGCCGGGCCGCGGGTCCGGCGTCTTCATTCTCAGGAGCGTGACGATGACGCCCGTGAAGCCGAGACCGTTGACGAGGAACGTCGGCGCCACCCCGAGACGCCCGATCACGACCCCGGCGATCGCCGGCCCGATGATGCGGGCGAGGTTGAACCCCGCCGAGTTGAGGGCGACGGCGCTCGACACGTCGGCCCGGCCGACCATCTCGATCAGGAACGACTGCCGCGCCGGCTGATCGACGACGTTGGCGAAGCCCAGGGCGAGCCCCAGCAGGGCCACGTGCCAGTACTCCACGTGCCCGGTCGCCACCAGGAGGGCCAGCAAGAGCCCCTGGCACGCGAGCGTCGTCTGGGTGGCGATGAGCAGCCGGCGCTTCGGCAGGCGGTCGGCGACGGCGCCGCTGACGATGGAGAAGAGCAGCACGGGCGAGAACTGGAGCGTCGCGAGCAGCCCCAGCCGGAACGGCGAGTTCGTGAGCTGAAGGACCAGCCAGGCCTGCGCGACGTTCTGCATCCAGCTGCCGACCTGCGCCGCGAACTGGGAGAGGAAGAAGCGCCGAAAGTCGGTGTGGTTCAGGGCGCGCAGGCCGTGGGGAAGCGAGCCCACGGTCACGCCGCGCGCGTACCTCCGCTCGCGACGCGGCTCAGGCGGCGGCCAGGTTCGACGTGCAGTGCGGGCACCGCAGCAGGAAGACGGCGAACGCCACGATGAGGAAGTTGATGACCGCGTTGAGGAACGCTCCGTAGTTGAGCGTCGGAGCGCCCGCGGCCTTCGCGGCGGTGAGCGTCGGAAACGGCTGTCCGGAGAGGCTGATGAAGAAGTCCTTGAAGTCGACGCCCCCGAGGAGCCTGCCGATCGGCGGCATCAGGACGTCGTTGACGAGCGAGGTGACGATGGTGCCGAACGCCGCGCCCATGATCACGCCGACTGCGAGGTCGACGACGTTCCCCCGCATGATGAACGTCTTGAACTCACTCAGCATCGCTCCCCTCCTGCCCGCGGTGCGCTGCGTGCGCCGGCCGAAGTCGGCGCGCGCACAACTCTACAACGGGCCGCAGGAGAGCGCGAGCGGGCGCGGGGCCGAGCTAGCAGCCGACTACGTGCGCGTGCGCGGGAGCGCTCTTGCGGGCGCGGTGCCGCAGGGGCGCCGTGAGCGCGGCCTTGAGGTGCGGGCCCACCCGGTGCAGAACCTCCTCGGTGACGAGCCAGAGCGGAACGCCGAAGACCACGCCGTACGCGATCAGGTTCTCCAGTCCCATCGTCCGTCCTCCTGGGCATTCGTCTATCGCACGCGGCATGCCAGCTCCGACGACGGGGAAATTCCACGCTTTTGCGCGGGGGCCCGGGCGGGGCACCGGGCGAATCGCCCGATCGCTCGGCAAGCCCGCCCGAGCCGTTCCCTGGTATCCTCTAGGCTCCGAAGAGAGGAGACCCTATGCGAGCCCTGGCGCTCCTGGCGGTAGCGATGCTGCTCACGGGCTGTGTCCTCGACCTGCGGGGCACCGAGTGGAAGAAGCCCGGCGCCATGTTCCAGGAGGTCTCGCTGGTCGAGACCGAGTGCGCCCGCAGCGCGTTCGAGATCGGCCCGGGGCCGGACCTGATCCTGGGTGGCCTCCTCGACGTGGGCCGCATCGCGGTCCAGGAATCGCGGCAGTCCAGCGCGTTCAGCGATTGTATGAAGCACGCGGGATACGAGCGCGCGAGCTGACCCACATGCGCGCCGCCTTCTATCAGGGCGCGAGGACTTTCACGACGGGTGAGATGGCGACGCCCACGCCCGGGCCCCAGGAGGCGCTCCTGCGGGTACGCCGCGTCGGAATCTGCGGGACAGACCTCCACATCTTCCAGGGCCACCTCGACCATCGCGTGCCGAAGGGGGGCGTCATCGGCCACGAGACCTTCGGCGAGATCGTCGAGGCGCCCGGGGCGAGCGGGTTCACGCGCGGCGATCGAGTCGTGGTGGAGCCCGTCGTCTTCTGCGGGAGCTGCCGCGCCTGCCGCATGGGCGCCTCGTATCTCTGCTACCAGCTCAAGGTCCTCGGGGTCGATCTGCCGGGCGGGATGCGGGAGTACTGGGCCGTCAACACCACCCGGCTCCTCCGCGTACCGGACTCCATCACCGACGAACACGCCGCGCTGATCGAGCCGCTCGCCGTCGCCGTGCACGACGTCGCCCGCGCCGACGTCAAGCGCGGCGACGCGGTCCTCATCTTCGGCGGCGGCCCCATCGGGACGCTGATCGCGCTGGTCGCCCGTCATCGCGGCGCGCGCGTCGCCGTCGTGGAGGTGAACCCGTTCCGGCTGGACATTCTCAAGGCCTTCGGCCTCGAGCGCGTCGGGCCCGGCACGGACGTCGTCGCGTGGGCCGAGCAGTGGACGGACGGCACCGGCGTCGACGTCGCCTTCGAGGTCACCGGTAACCCGGCCGCCGCGCGCGCCGTGGCCGACGTGGTGCGCGTCTGGGGCACCGTGAGCATCGTGGCGATTCACGCCGAGCCCGTCCCGGTGAACCTCTACCAGATGTTCGCCCGCGAGCTCGTCATGCACGGTAGCCGGCTCTATGCGCGCGCCGACTGGGAAGAGGCGATCCGGCTGGTGGCCTCGGGCGCCGTGCCGGTGGCGCCGCTCGTGAGCCGGCGCATTCCCCTCGAATCGCTCCAGCGTGGGATGGAAGAGGCGCTCGGCGGCGGGCCCGTCATGAAGGTGCTCGTGGAAGTGTGATGCTTCGGGTGTCAGGCCGCGTCCGCAAGATCCTGGTCGCGGTCCTCGCGGGGCTGGTGGTGATCGTGGCGGTGGCCCTTGCGATCCTTCCGGAGGTCGTGCGCCGGGTCGCGGTCGACCAGGTCCCCAAGCTCACCGGGCGAGTCCTCGCGCTCGATGACGTGGACCTGAACCTCTTCACCGGCCACCTGGCACTGAAGGGCGCCAGGATCTTCAAGTCGGGCGTGAACGAGCGAGCCGTCGAGTTCGAGCGTCTGGATGTCCGCCTCGACTACCTGCCGTTCCTCTTCCACAAGGTTCGGGTCACCGAGATCTCGCTCGTGGGCGCGAAGATGAGCATCCTGCGCCGCGGGCCCACGGAGTTCGACTTCGCCGACGTCCTGGACCGCCTCAAGGGGGGCAAGGTGGAGGCGCCCGCGCAGTCCTCGTCGGCCAAGTGGACGGTCGAGCTCGGTCGGATATCGCTGCAGCGTCTGGCCGTGATCCTGCGCGACGCGACGACCTCGCCGGAGAGCGAGTGGCGGATCGACGACATGACGCTCGAGGCGCGCGATCTGACGCTCGGCGGGCGGGTGCGTCCCGGAAGCCTCGAGGCCAGGCTCAAGCTGAACGGCGCGGCGATCGCCGCGACGAGCGACTCGCTGGCGCTCGAGCCCTTGGCGACGGCGACGCGGGTCACGGTCGACGGCTTCGATCTGGCCCCCCTGCGCCCGTATCTGGCGAGCGCGCCGGCCGCGCCGCGCGCGGGTCGGGTGAACGCCGCGCTGGCGCTGGCGATCGAGCTCGCCCCCACCGGCCTCAAGCGCGGCACCGTCCGCGGCGGCGTCGCGCTCAACGGGCTCGAGGTCGTCCAGACCGGACGCACCGATCCGTTCCTCACCGTTCCCGGGCTGAGCGTCAAGATCAACGACGCCGACCTCGTGGCGCGCTCGTTCACGATCGGCGCGATCGAGGTGGACGGCCTCTCGCTCCGCGCCGTGAGGGACGCCCAGCAGAAGATCGACCTCGTCGCCCTCGGCGAGCGGCCCGGCGCGGGCAGCCCGGCGCCCGCCGCGAGCGACGCCGGCCCGACGACCCCGGCGGCGGCGACGGAGCCCGCGCCGGCCCAGCTCAAGCTGAAGATCGAGCAGCTCGCGCTGCGCAACGGCACGGCCACGTTCAGGGACGAGGCCGTGAGGCCGATCACGACGATCGCGATCACCGAGCTGACCGCCGACGTCAAGGACCTGACCTGGCCCTCCGAGGGGCCGGCGCCCTTCTCGGTCTCGATGAAGCTGCCCCAGGCTGGGCGGATGGAGCTGAAGGGCGCCGCCATCCCGGCTCCGCTCGACGTCGAGGTGGCCCTCTCGCTCAAGAACGCGCGGATCGAGCCCTACCAGGCGTACTTTCCGGTCCCGGCGCGGTTCGCCGGCTCGTTCAACGGCGAGACCCGGAACCACGTGACGATCACGAACGGCGTCCTCGCGGCGACGTCCCGCGGCAGCAACTGGATCGAGAAGTTCACGATGACGGCGCCCGGGGAGAAGACGCCGGCGGCGCAATTCGAGCGCCTGCGCTTCGACGGCATCGACTTCGCGTGGCCGAAGCACGCCCGCGTCGCGAAGATCGCTCTCGCCAAGCCGGAGATCCGCATCGAGCGCGACAAGGACGGCGTGATGTCGCTCCGCAAGATGTTCACGCCGGACGGCCGAGCGCCGAGCCGTCCTGAAAAACCGGCCCCGAAGGAGACGAAGGCCAAGCCCGCCGCCCAGCCCGCCGAGCCGCCGAAGCCGGGCGGGCTCCCGGTCACCGTCGAGATCGGCACGATCACCATCGAGGACGGCTACGCGCGCTTCCTCGACCGCACGGTGGACCCGGCGTTCGCCCAGGAGCTCTCGCGGTTCGGCCTGATCATCGAGGGCCTCAGCTCGGTCCCCGGCCGTCGCGCCCGGGTCGCGACCCAGGCGGTCATCGGCGGCTCGTCCGCGTTCGATCTCAAGGGGGAGATCGCGCCGATCGGCGAGGTGTACGCCGACCTCACCGGCGAGCTGCGCGACTTCAAGCTGGCGAGCGTGAACCCCTACGCCGACCCCATCACCGCGTGGTTCCTGAAAACCGGCGAGCTCGCCATCAAGATGCATTTCCGCATCGAGAAGAACCAGCTCACGGCGGACAACGACATCGAGGTGAAGAACCTGACGGTGGCGCCCTCGCGCGAGAACGACGAGGTCAAGAAGAAGGTCGGTCTGCCCCTCGGCATGATCGTCGCGCTGGTGACCGATCAGGACAACGGCATCAAGGTCAACGTGCCCCTCTCCGGCGAGGTCAACCAGGTCAAGGCGGACCCGAGCGACGCGATCTGGACCGCCGTCAAGAACGTCGTCGTCAACATCGTCAGCGCGCCGTTCCGCTCCATCGGCAAGCTCGTCAAGGGCTCGGGCGGTGAACCGGGGGACGAGCTGAAGATCGACGCGGTGACCTTCGCGGCCGGCAGCGCCGACGTGGCGCCGCCGATGGAGCAGCACCTGACCAAGGTGGCCGACTTCCTGCGCGGCGCCCCCAACATCAAGCTGGCCATGGCGCCCGTCGGCGCGCCGCGAGACGTCGAGAGCCTCCGGGCGCAGGAGGTCACGCTGCGGATCCAGCGCCTGCAGCTCGCGCACGGCCTCCCCGACTTCAACGCGGCGGTCGCCGTGGCGTTCAAGGAGCAGCTCCCCGACGTCACGCCGCCAAAGACCGGAGAGGAGCAGCTCGCGGTGCTCAAGGAGCGCGAGGTCGTGCCGGACGCGCGCATGCAGGAGCTGCAGGCGCGCCGGCTCGAGGCGGTCCGCGCCGCGCTGTCCGCGGCGCAGGGCATCCCGGCGGACCGGCTCCTCCCCGGCAACGCCGGGGCGGCCACCGACACCGACGCCGAGGGCCGGGTCGAGCTCACCATCACGAACTGATGCCTTTCAGCCTGATCCGCTACGAAGTCGAGGACGGAGTCTGCACGGTGACGCTGAACCGCCCGGACCGGCTCAATGCGGTCAACACGCCGATGCTCGACGAGCTCCGCGAGGCGTGGGACCGCGCCGACGCCGACGACGGCGTGCGGGCCGTGATCGTCACGGGCGCGGGGCGGGCCTTCTGCGCCGGCGCCGATCTCGGCTCCGGCGGCGCGACGTTCGACTATCACAGTCGCGCCTCGGCAGAGGAGCACCGTGACGGCGGCGGCACCGTCACGCTCAGGATTTTCGACATGAAGAAGCCCGTGATCGCCGCGATCAACGGGCCCGCCGTCGGATTCGGGATCACGCTGACCCTGCCCATGGACATCCGGATCGCGTCCACCGCGGCGCGCATGGGCTTCGTCTTCGCCCGCCGCGGCGTCGTGCCCGAGGCGTGCAGCACGTGGTTCCTGCCGCGACTGGTCGGAATCAGCCAGGCCGCCGAGTGGGTCTACACGGGCCGGGTCTTCGGCGCCGAGGAGGCGCTGGCCGGCAAGCTCGTGAGCCGCGTCGTCGCGCCCGACGCGCTGCTGCCGACCGCGCGCGAGCTGGCGCGCGAGATCGCGGGGAACACGTCCGCGATCTCCGTGACGCTGGCGCGGCAGATGATGTGGAAGCTCCTGGGCGCCGACCATCCGCGGGAGGCGCACCGCCTCGATTCCATGGCCATGTTCTGGACCGGCCGTTCCGCCGACGCCCGGGAGGGCATCGCCGCGTTCCTCGAAAAGCGCGCGGCGCGGTTCCCGCTCCGGCCGAGCGCCGACCTGCCGCCGTTCTACCCGTGGTGGGCGGCGCAGCCGTCCGCACCGAAGCGCGACTGACCACGATCGCGTGACGCTCGCGTGGATCGCGGCCGCCGGCGTCATCACGGCGGCGAGCTTCGTGATGGGCCTGGCCGGCTTCGGCATCGCGCTGGTCGCGCTCGCCTTTCTGCCGTACCTGATGACGCCGGCGGCCGCGATCATCCTGCTGACGATCTACGCCGCGCTGTTCTCGGCGGCGATGCTCGTCCAGCTCCGGCGCGACGTGGAGCCCCGCGCCATCGCCGACCTCCTCGTCGGCACGCTCGCCGGCACACCGCTCGGCGTGTGGGGGCTGGCGGCCTTACCGGCCAGCGCGCTCAACCGGCTCATCGGGCTGATGCTCGTCGTGGCCTTCGTGCTCGAGTCGCGCGGCCTCTACCCCGAGGGCCTGCGCGGCCATCGATGGGGGCTCGGCGCCGGCGTCGCGGCCGGCGTCCTGGGCGGCGCGGTCGGAACGCCGGGGCCGCCGGTGGTGCTCTACTCGGCGACGCAGGGCTGGAGCGCGCGCGGGATCAAGGCAAACCTCCAGGCGTTCTTCCTCGTGAACCAGG
>QHSM01000399.1 GCA_003221595.1 Candidatus Rokuibacteriota bacterium
AATTCCTCAAGATCGGCGCCACGGCGTACGGGGGCCCCGCCATCATGGGCATCATGCAGGCGGAGCTCCAGGAAAAGCGCCAGTGGATCACCAAAGAGCTTCCAGGAGCGAAGGCAGTGCTATCCACCGTCACGCGCGCGTGAGCGGTCGCGCGGAGGAAACCATGGTCACCGAGCAAGGGAAGGTCCTTTTCGTCTGTCTACACGGCTCGGCCAAGAGCCTCATCGCCGCCGAGTACTTCAACCGTCTCGCCGCCGCGCGCGGGCTGGCCGCCAGGGCGACGTCCGTCGGGACCGAGCCCGACGACGCGATCCCCCCGCGTGTCACCCAGGGACTCCAGGATGACGGCATCGACGTCGCGGGGCGCCGGCCGCGACGTCCCGCTCCGGCCGATGTCGAGGCCGCGGCGGTCGTCGTCACGTTCGGCTGTGACCTCGGCGAGCTGGCGGCACGGGCGCCCCGCATCGAGCGCTGGGACGATGTGCCCCTAGTCAGCGAGGACTTCCGGCGCGCCCGCGATGTGATCGTCGCGCGCGTGACCGGGCTCCTCAGGGACCCCGCGTTCGCCCGCTGACGGCCGTGTGACCTGGCCGGCCGTGGAGGACCAAGACGCCTTGATGCCGTAGGATCGCCTCATGTTTGGCTTTCTCTGGGAGATGCGGCCGTATCTTCGGCAGGTGGCGGGCCAGCTCGTGCTGGGATCCGTGGCCGGCATCGTCATGAACACGGCCGTCGTCCTGCCGGCGATCCTGCTCGGCCGCGCGATCGACCGGGTGCTGTCCCTGGCGCGGGGCGAAGCCACCGCCGCGGACGTCGGCTGGGCCGCGCTGGCCTTCGTCGGCGGCACGCTGCTCACGGAGGTTCCGCGCATCGCGAAGCGCTGGTGGCTGATGACCGCCAACGCGAGGATCCGCGCGAACGTACGAGCCGACGCCTTCCGCGGTGTCCTCGCCTGGCCGATGGCCGATCTGCAACGCACGTCGATTGGCGATCTCATGGCCAGGATCGTCGGGGACGTCGAGGTGCTTGGCGTCGGCGTGCGCGAGTTCACCATCGAGATCTGGGACACCGTGCTCTTCTCCCTGTCGTTCGTCGTCGCCCTGCTGGTGATCGATCCGGGCCTCACGGTGCTGGCGCTCTTGCCGGCTCCGCTGGCCATGGTCCTCGCGCACGCGACCGGCCGGTGGGTCGCCGGGCGAACCACGAGCTCGCGCGAGGCGAACGCCGACCTCACCTCGGCGATTCAGGAGCATCTGGCGGGAATCAGGGTGTTGCGCCTCTTCGGCCGGGCCAGTGCGTCGGTCGCGCGGGTGGCCGAGCTGTCGCGGCGGGTCGCGGAGAGAAACTTGAGCCTCACGCGACTCAAGGGCGGCTTGCAGCCGATCTACACCACCCTGATGATCGCCGGTGTTCTCTTGATCGTCTGGCAGGGAAGCGAGCGCGTCGTTGCCGGCGTGATGACCGTCGGCGGCTTTGTCGCCTACCTCGAGCTGTTTCTTCGCTTCGTCAATCGCGGCCACCGGATCCCGCAGCTCGTGAACTCGCTGCAGAGCGGCGCCGCGGCGTATGCCCGGCTCCGGCCCCTGCTCGCTCCAGCCCTGGCCGTTGCCGGCGAGCCCCGTCTCGCCTCGTTCCGCGCCGGGCACGTCGCCGGGATCGCGCGGACTGCATGCACACCGACGCCACGAACCCCGGGCGCGATCGCGGTGTCGGTACGCGGCATGACGTTCCGGTATCCGGGCGGCGAGGGCCCGGCACTGAGTGGGCTGAGCCTCGACATCCCAGCCGGGCTTCTCGTCGCGGTGACCGGGCCCGTCGGATCCGGCAAGAGCACGCTCGCCCGGTCACTCCTGGGGCTCTATCCGCTCGACGCGGGCGCGGTGCTCATCGGCGGCCGTCCCCTCGCCTCGCTCACGCCCGAGGAACGGAGGGGGCTCATCGGCTACCTGCCCCAGGACGCGCTCCTGTTCTCGGGCTCTCTGCGAGAAAACCTCACGCTCGGCCGCGGCGGCGGCCCGCACGACGACCCATTTCTGGTAGATGTGGCAAGGTTGGCGGCGCTGGAGGAGGACGTGTCCGGATTTCCGCGCGGCCTGGACACGGAAATCGGCGGCGCCCCGCTTTCCGGGGCTCCTGGTCCTGGACGATCCGTTCTCAGCGGTCGACGTCTCGACCGAGGCCCGCATCGTCGCGGCGCTGAAGCAGGCCTTCGGACCGGACGCGCCCCCTGAAGACCGCGTGACAATCGTTCTTTGTTCGCACCGCCTGGCGGCGTTTCCGCATGCCGATCTGGTCGTGGTGCTGCAAGACGGCCGGGTCGAGGAAATCGGAAAGCACGCCGAGCTGATGGCCGCGTCCGGCCTGTACGCACGCATCTATCGGGCGCAGCTCAATGCCGAGATGGCGTCCACAGACGCGGCCCGGCTATGAGTCGCCTTGTCCTCGTCGATGCCCGCGACGCCGGCGAAGCCAGATCGCTGGCCGGCCATCTGGCAAGCCTGCTGAGGCCCTGGCGCGTCAGAGCCAGCGTCGTCGTGCTGTTCGTGCTCGCCGCCGCTTCCTTCGAGCTCGTGCCTCCATTCATCATCAGGACCATCGTCGACGACCATCTGACGACGGGGCGACCGGCTGGCCTGCTCTTCCTCGCCGTCCTGTATCTCGGGGCCAACGCCGCAATCCAGGCGATGACGTTTCTCTACAGCTATCTCGCCGCGACCGTCGCGCAGGGAGTGCTCAACGGGGTTCGGGTACGCCTCTTTGCCCATCTTCAGCGGTTGCCGATCGGCTACTTCGACCGGACACCGGTGGGCGATGTCATCAGCCGCTGCACGTCCGACGTCGAGACGCTGGACACCGTGTTCTCGACGGGCGTCGCCGTCCTGGTGGCCAATCTCGTGCGGCTGGTGACCGTCTCGATCGGGATGGTCATCCTCAGTCCAGCGCTCACCCTCGTGGCTGCTCTGGTAGCGCCGCCGCTGGTCATCATCATCCGGTACTTGCAGGTACGCCTCCGGCAAGCCGAGCGCGCCACCCGCATCGCGGTGGGAGCGCTCGCCGCTCGTCTCCAGGAAAGCCTGCGGGGCGCGGAGGTCATTCGCGCATTCAGTCGTGAACGCGAGGCCGCCGGAGGGTTTCGTCGGGTGCTCGCTGATGTCCTGGCCGCGTCGAACCGCGCCACGGCGTTCTCGGCCCTCTACACGCCGATGACCGCCATTCTCTCGGCCCTGGCGGTCGCCGCGCTGCTCTGGGCCGGAACGCGACAGGCGTTCGACGCGTTCGATATCTCGCTGGGAACGCTCGCGGCGTTCCTGATTCTCCTGCAACGCTTCTTCCAGCCGATCACCGCCCTCGGCGAAGAATGGCAGACGGTCCAGAGTGCCCTGGCGGGCGCCGAGCGCATCTTCGCGACGCTGGCCTTGCCGCCCGAGCCCGCCGCCCCCGTCGCGGTGCTGCCGGAAAGCGGCAACGGGCTGCCGCCGATTCACCTCGACAACATCGCGTTCGGATACGCGGAAGGGCAGCGCGTCCTGCATCGCGTCTCTCTCGTGGTCAACCCCGGCGAGCACGTGGCACTGGTTGGACGCACCGGCGCCGGCAAGACCAGCGCCCTCCATCTGCTCGCGGGACTCTACGCGCCGTGGGCGGGCACCGTCCGGATCGCCAGCCGTGACCCGCGCTCCTTGAAGGAATCGGAGCGCCGGCGGGTCCTGGGCGTCGTGCCGCAAGTCGTGCAGCTGTTCTCGGGGACAGTTTTCGAGAATCTCACGCTCCGGGATGACGCGGTGCCCGAGGAAGCCGTGCTCGAGGCGGCCCGGATCGCCGGCGCCGACGCATTTGTTCGAGCGCTCCCGCAGGGCTATCGGACCCAGCTCGTCGGCAGCGGCGGCGGCAGCGGAGCGCAGCTCTCCGCTGGTCAGCAGCAGCTGCTCGCTCTGGCCCGGGCCCTCGTGCCGAGACCGGCGGTCCTGCTGCTGGACGAGGCGACCGCGGCGATCGACAGTGTCAGCGACGCGGCGTTTCGCGCGGCGCTGCGCGAGTCTGTCTTGCCGACCGGATGCGCCGTGCTGACCGTGGCCCACCGGCTTTCGACCGCCGTCGAAGCCGACCGGGTGATCGTCCTCGACAAGGGCCATATCGTGGAAGAAGGCGCTCCCGGTGAGCTCGCCCGGCGGGACGGACGCTTTGCCGCCCTGCTGGAGCTGGAGGCCGCCGGCTGGGACTGGCGATCGGGTCCCTGAGGGCGGCTCTCCAGCTCGTCGTCGCGGCTCGTTACCTCACTTCGAGATGGTGACCAGGGTCACGGTGTTGACCAGGCTGTTGGCCAGCACGAAGTTGCCGTCCCGCGTGACCGAGGTGTTGCGCACGATGTTTCCACCGCCCGGGATCGCCCAGCTCTGGAATTTCTCCGTCTTGGGATCGAAGCGCACGACGGTATTCGGGGTCGTCCCGGACTCGCTGTACCAGATCACGTCGTTGATCGCCGAGATGCCGTAGGGCTCGGACTTCGGCCCGCTCGGGGACGGCCACTCGGTCACCTTGCCGGTTGCGGGATCGAGCCGGCCCAGATAGCCCCGCGAGAAGTCGCTGTACCAGACGATGTCGTCGCTGGTGATGGCGATGCGCCGTGGACGGGAAGCCGCGTCCGGCAGCGGGTACTCACGAATTTCGAGCGTCCGCGGATCGACGCTTCCCACCTTGTTGGTGCCGAACGCGACCCAGAACACGGTCCCCTTCGAATTCACCGCCATACCATACGGGCGCGACTTCGGGGTCGGCGGCGTGAGCAGCTTGATCTCGCCGGTTTTCGGATCGAGCCGTCCCACCCGGTTGGCGTTCTGGGCCGTGAACCACAGGACCCCGCTCTGATCGAAGATCAGCGTGTGCGGGTCCTTCACGTCCGGGTCCGGCATCTTGTACTCGGTGACCGCACCCGTCCTCGGGTCAAGCTTGCCGATCAGCGCCCCGGTGTTTCCGGTGTACCAGATGTGACCGGCCTTGTCCTCGTCGAGGCCGTGCGGCCCGGAGTGCGGTGTCTTGAGGGGATATTCCTTGATGTTGCCGGTCTTCGGATCGACGCGGCCAAGCATGTTCGTCATCTGGCCCGTGTACCAGAGCGCTCCGTCCCTTGTCGCCAGCGGATCGTGCGGCCGCGACCCGGGTGTGAGCACCTGCCACTCCTTGATCGAAACCTTGGCGGGCCCCGGGATCACGGCTCCTGCGGGCTTCGACTTCTCCGGGAAGTTCTTGGTCAAGTACTCCGTGACCATGGCAAGCTGATCCGCCGGCACAACGACTCCGTGATTGGTCATCATCCGCATGACGGTGCGCCAGCCCTCGGCCGTGTATCCGGCGCCGAGACGCGCCTGGAACGGGTGGCAGCTGTTGCAACTGGCCGCGACTATCTCCTTGCCCTTCCCCTCCGGTAACTCCTGGCCCCGGGCCGGAAGTGCCCCGCACAGCAGAACGGTTACCGCCAGAGACAGAAGTGCGAGCAGGCTCATGGCCGCCTCCATTTGGAAGATCCTGGACCGGGCTTCGACCGGGGCGATTCTAGCGACGTCCCCCGCCCGGCGCAAATTCCCCGAACATTTGCCCATCGCCTCCGAAGCCGCGACGCGCGATAATGCCCGCCACCTGAACCTTCACTGGAGGACGCCATGGCCAAGAAGATCCTGTTCGTCGGGGCCGGAGCTATCGGAAGCTACATCGGATCGTTTCTCTCGCGCGCCGGTCACGACGTGACGCTCGTCGATCCGTGGGCCGAGCAGGTCGAGACGATCCGCAAGAAAGGCATCTCGGTCACCGGTCCGCACGACCCGTTCGAGGCGCACCCCAAGGCCTTTCATCTCGGCGAATCGCAGCGCCTGCCGCGCGACTTCGACATGGCGTTCGTCGCCATGAAGGTCTACGACACGCCGTGGGCGGCCCAGGTGGCGCTGCGGCACATCAAGCCCGAGGGGTTCATCGTCGCCTCCGAGAACTGCTGGCCGGATCCGATGGTGGCCTCCGTCGCCGGCCCCTCGCGCTCACTCGGGCTGATCATGTCGAAGATCGGCGTGGCGTTGTGGAAGCCCGGCCAGGTCGAGCGCGGCGCGGAAAAGGGCCAGGGCACCGGGCACGACGTCTTCCGCGTGGGCGAGCACGACGGGCGCATCACGGCGCGCGCCAAGGAAGTCGCCGAGATGCTCACGGTCATCGACGGCTCCCTGGCGACGGACAATCTGTGGGGCGAGCGCTGGTCGAAGCTCTGCGCCAACTCCACGGGTAATCCCGTGCAGGCCATGTCCGGCCTCGGCTCGTCCGAGATCGCCTCCAGCGAAGTGGGCCGCGCGATCACGATCCACCTCGGGGCGGAGTCGGCCCGCGTGGGGCTCGCTCTCGGCTATCGCATCCCCAAGTTCAACGGCAACACTCCGGAGCAATGGGCGGCCGCCGACCAGCGCGACGTCTACGACAAGCTGGACCGCATGCTCACGCCGACCTCGGCGGGCGGCCGCAACTGGCGTTCTTCGATGGGACAGGACGTGACCAAGGGCCGGCCCACCGAGATCGATTACATGAACGGCCACGTGGTGACGAAGGGACGCGAGGTCGGCGTGCCCACGCCTGTCTCCACGGCAACCGTCGAGATGGTCCGCGAGATCGACGCCGGCACGCGCAAGCCGGAGGCGCAGAACATCGGACTGGTCCTGCGCCGTGCGGGTGTCTAGCCCGCGGCTCTACGGCGCGGCTCTCTTTCTCGTAGTCGCGGCGCTGACGGCGCCGGCCGGGGACTCGCAGGCGGCGGGCCCGGCCGGTCAGGTGACGTACGCGTTCCACGTCACGCTGGCGCCGCGCTGGCTCGATCCGGGCGAGACGGAGTCGGCCATCACGCCGTTCAAGGTCCTGTACGCGATCCACGATGCGCTGGTGAAGCCGATGCCGGCCGGCCAGACGACGCCGAGCCTCGCCGAGTCCTGGACGATGTCGCCGGACGGCCTCAGCTACACGTTCCTCCTGCGTCAGAACATCAAGTTCCACAACGGCGACCCGGTGACGCCCGACGACGTCAAGTTCTCGTTCGAGCGCTACAACGGCGGTGCGGCGAAGCTCCTGAAGGAAAAGGTCAAGGAGGTCCAGATCGTCGACGCCCGCCGGGTCAAGTTCGTGCTCAGAGAGGCGTGGCCCGACTTCATGACGTTCTACGGGACCACGGCGACCGGCGCGGGCTGGATCGTCCCGAGGAAGTACGTCGAGAAGGTCGGGGTCGAGGGCTTCCGGAGGGCGCCGATCGGCGCGGGACCCTACCGCTTCGTCAGCTCGACTCCGGGCATCGAGATCGTCCTCGAGGCGTTCGAGGGCTACTGGCGCAAGACTCCGAGCGTGAAGCGGCTCGTCTTCAAGAGCGTCCCGGACGAGACGACGCGCGCTGCCGCCCTCAAGCGCCGCGAGGCGGACGTGGTCTATTTCCTGGGCGGGCCCGTGGCCGAGGACGTCCAGAAGACCCCGGGGCTCAAGCTCACCGCCGTACGGACCAACACCGTCTTTTTCCTCGACTTCACCGAGCAGTGGGACCCGAAGTCGCCCTGGCACGACCGGCGGGTTCGGCTCGCCGCCAGCGTCGCGATCGACCGCAAGACCCTGAACGAGGCCGAGCAGCTCGGCTACGCGGGCATCACCGGCAACATCGTCCCGCGGCACATGGAGTTCGCGCTGCCGATCGATGCGCACCCGTACGATCCCAAGCGCGCCAAGCAGCTCCTGGTGGAAGCCGGCTACCCGAACGGGTTCGACGCCGGCGACCTCACGCCCAACCCGCCTTACTTCTCGATGGCCGAGGCGATCGCCGGCAACCTCGGCGCGATCGGCATCCGCACGCGCGTCCGGACGATGGAGCGCGCCGCGTTCCTGGCGACCTGGGGGGAGAAGAAGATCCGCGGCATCGTGCTGGGCGCGCAGGGCGCGGGCGGCAACGCGGCCACGCGCATCGAGGGGCTCGCCACGAAGGAGGGCCGCTACGCCTACGGCGTCCTGCCCGAGGTCG
>QHSM01000400.1 GCA_003221595.1 Candidatus Rokuibacteriota bacterium
CGCCATCGACGGGCACGCCCGGGCCAACACCACCTCCATCTATACGGCCGCGGCCATCTTTCCCATGCTGCCGGAGCGGCTCTCCACCGATCTGACCTCGCTCAACGAGGGCGAGGAGCGTTTGGCCCTCGTCGTCGACATGACGGTGGCGCGCGACGGTAGCGTGACCGCGTCCAATGTCTATCGTGCGGTGGTCCACAACAAGGCGAAGCTCGCCTACAACAGCGTGGGCGCCTGGCTCGAGGGTATCGCCCCCGCTCCCCCGAAGGTGACTGCCGTCCCCGGCCTCGAGGAGCAGC
>QHSM01000792.1 GCA_003221595.1 Candidatus Rokuibacteriota bacterium
CGGACTCCGTGTGACGGCCGGTCCGCGTCCACGTCGAGTCGGGCAGCCCGCGGATCAGCGCCGTGGTGCTCGCGCGCACGGCGTCGACGACGGCGAGCGCGGGCTCGAGCGGCAGATCGTGGTAGCCGAACGTCGTCGCCCACTTGTCCTGGTCGTAGCCCTGGATCGTCGGGGCCGTCTCGGCGACCAGGAAGCGGATGCGCCCGAACGAGTTCGTCTCGGAGTCGGCGCAGTGAATGACCACCTCGTGGGCCGACCACTCCTTCGGCGCCGGGCGCCACTTGAGCGCCGCCGCCGGAACCGTGGCGAGCGCCGCCCTCAGCCGGGCGGGACCGTCGGCGAACTGCCGGATGAGCGCCTCGCGCTTCGCGCGGTCGAGCGGCATTCCTAGTGGCCCTCGAGCTTCCGGCGCAGCACCTTGGCCATCGCCTCCGGCGCGAAGCCGAGCTGCAGGAGCGCCTGGCCCACGTCGAAGTACTCGCGGTAGGCGGCGATCTTTCCGCGCTCGAGCTCGAAGAGGCTCATGCCCCTGAACCCGATCTTCCGCCCGCTGCTCCGCGGCACCGCGTCGGTCACGACGTAGCCGAACGTCCACTCGGCGCTCGCCCGGCCGGGCGCCTCGACCACGGTGTCCATGACCCAGTGGTAGTCCCGGCCCTCGCGGAACATTCGCTCGAACATCGCCCGGAGCCCGGCGTGGCCCCGGTGCTCGCCGAAGAAATTATCGCGGTAGCTGGCGCCCTCGGTGAAGCACGCGACCAGTTCCCCGACGTCTTGCCGGTTGAATGCCTTCGCGAAGTCGTCGACGATGCTCATGGGCCCTCGACTCTACCGAGCGGCGGCAACACGTGCAAGGCGAGTTTATCGACGGCCCGGGTCGGAGTATGATCTCCCGTACCGTTCAGGGCCCATTTCCGGAGTGGAAAGGATCAAGCGATGACCATCAAGCGTCACGGCGTCGGACCCCGGCTGAGCCAGGCGGTTGTCCACGGAGACACGGTGTATCTCGCCGGCATGGTCGCCTCCGACCCGTCCGCGGACGCCAAGGGCCAGACCCAGCAGATCCTCAAGAAGATCGACGAGACGCTCGCGGCGGTCGGCAGCAACAAGTCCAAGCTCCTCTCCGCCACCGTGTACGTCGCCAACATGGGCGTCTACGCCGACATGAACGCCGCCTGGGATGCCTGGATCGATCCGGCCAACACGCCGGCACGGGCCACCGTCGAGGCGCGGCTCGCGTCGCCGAAATATCTGGTCGAGATCATGTCCGTCGCGGCCATCTGACTTCATGGGGGGCCTCGATGGGCCCCCCCAAGCCCCCCAGCGCTTGGGCGCAAAGGAGACCATCATGAGAGAAGCCGTCATCGTCGCCAGCTCGCGGACGCCGCTCGCCAAGTCGTTCCGCGGGTCGTTCAATCTCACCCGGCCCGACGACTTCACCGCCCACTGCATCAAGGACGTCCTCGGCAAGGCTCCGCAGCTCGACTCCAAGGAGGTCGAGGACGTGATCATGGGCTGCGGCCAGCCGCACGGCTCGCAGGGCCACAACATCGCCCGCGTGGCGGCGATGCGCGCCGGCCTGCCGGTCTCGGTCGCCGGGCTCACGCTGAATCGCTTCTGCTCCTCGGGCCTGCAGGCAATCGCGATCGCCGCCAATCACATCATCAGCGACGGCGCCGACGTCGTGATCGGGGGCGGCGTCGAGTCGATCACGATGGCCAAGCGGGACAACGATCCGAACCCGGCGCTGAAGGAGCAGCTGCCCGGCATCTACATGGTCATGGGCGACACGGCCGAGGTTGTCGCGAAGCGCTACAACGTCACCCGGGAGGCCCAGGACCGCTACTCGCTCCTGAGCCAGCAGCGGACGGCCCGCGCCCAGCAGGAAGGGTTCCGCCGACACGACGCTCGAGGGTCTCCTGAAGCTGCCGCCGCACTTCGACAAGGACTCCGGCAAGGGCACCGTCACCGCCGGCAACTCCTCGCAGCTCTCCGACGGCGCCAGCGCGACGCTCGTGATGTCGATGGACCGCGCCAAGGCCCTCGGCATCCGGCCGAAGCTCGTGTTCCGCGGCTTCGCGGTGGCCGGCTGCGAGCCCGACGAGATGGGCATCGGCCCGGTGTACGCGGTGCCGAAGCTCCTGAAGCGTCACGGCCTGAAGATCGACGACATCGACGTGTGGGAGCTCAACGAGGCGTTCGCCTCGCAGGTCGTTTACTGCCGCGATCGCCTGGGCCTCGATCCCGAGAAGCTCAACATCAACGGCGGCTCGATCTCGATCGGGCATCCCTTCGGCATGACCGGCTCGCGCATGGTCGGCACGCTCGCCAACGAAATGCTCCGGCGCAAGGCGCGCTACGGCGTGGTCACGATGTGCGTCGGCGGCGGCCAGGGTGCCGCGGGACTGTTCGAAGCGTACAGCTAGCCACGCGTCCGCACGATCCGCGAGGGCGACGAGCACCGTCGCCCTCGCGGCCGATCCCCTCCCCATCGAGTCCGCGCATCCCTTTGCTATGATCGAACGTGACTCGAGCTCGCGCTCGGGCGGAGGTCCGACCTGAAAAGCGCCGTCGCTCCCCTCGTGCTGCTCGCCGCCGTTCAGGTCGGTTGCGCGATCCAGGCCGCCCCGGGCCGCGCGCCCGAGAGCGCATCCTCCGAGATCCGCCCCGACGCACGGACGGCCCGCGATCTCGACCTCGGCCGGGCCGCGCTCGGCCTGGGTGATCTCGCGACGGCGACGGTCCGGTTGCGTGAGGCCCTCCGCGCGCAGCCCGATCTCCCCGAGGCGCGGGAGAGCCTGGCCCGCGCCCTCTACGGCATGGGCGACCTGGACGGCGCCGTCGAGGAGCTTCGCGCGCTTCTTCGGCAGCACCCCGATGCCGTCCGTCCCCGATACTTCCTCGCCACGGCACTCATGGCCAAGCAGGACTGGTCGGCCGCGCGCCGGCAGCTCGAGGAGGTCGTCCGCCGGCAGCCCGGGCTGGTCGAGGCGCACTACAGCCTCGGATTCGTCCGTTAC
Source organism: Candidatus Rokuibacteriota bacterium (assembly GCA_003221595.1). Taxonomy (GTDB): domain Bacteria; phylum Methylomirabilota; class Methylomirabilia; order Rokubacteriales; family CSP1-6; genus AR31. The sequence continues at coordinate 3,021 of QHSM01000792.1, forward strand.
ACGCAGGGCGATCCGTCCGGTGCGATCGAGTCGTTCCGGCAGGTTCTGGCCCGCTCCCCCGATCACGCCGACGCGCATTACAACCTGGCCCTCGTGCTCAAGGTGACCCATCGCGACGCCGAAGCCACGCCCGAATTCGTGGCCGCGGCGCGGTCGGGACATCCGGGCGCTCAGTACTTCGTCGGTACGGCGTACGCCAGGGGGCTGGGCGTCGAGCCCAATCTGACGCAGGCGATCACCTGGTGGTCGCGCGCCGCCGCGCAAGGATCGACCGAGGCCGCCGCTGCGCTCGCCGAGCTGCGACAGACCGCCCTGGGCCGGGGCCGACCCGGGGCGACGGGGCGTCCGGCCGCCGAGGCGGCATTCCGAGACTACCGGGCGGCCATGTGGTCCGAGTTCCCGGAGCTGACCCGCAGCGGTGACGACGACTCGGTCGGCGCCGCGCTACTCCGTCAGGGCCGCGGTCGCGAAGCGGTGCCGGTCCTGATCCGGGAGGCCTCCGCCCTCAGCGAGCCGGCGCAGGGCGCGCTCGAGGCGCT
>QHSM01000793.1 GCA_003221595.1 Candidatus Rokuibacteriota bacterium
GCTTCTACCGCCCGGAGAGCGGCGACCGCTGGCGGCCCCGGTTCATCCGGCACGCGGCGTGCGTGGGCGCGGAGGAGCTCCTGGCCACGCTCGACTTTCCGGAGGACTACGAGCTGATCCGGCGGCTCCACGAGGATCTCGCGTCGACCGACCCGCACTATGCGGCCGCCGACATCGTGCGCTGGATTCGCGCGCACCCGGAGCTCGAGACGCGATGCCGGGAGGTGAGGACGGCATGGGTGCGCTGAGCGATCGGCTCGTGGTCGGAATCCTCGGCGCCGGCCGGATGGCGCAGGGGTTCGACGATCCGGGCTCGCCGCACGTGCTCAGCCTGGCCCATGCGGTCCAGGCGTCGCGCGGCTTCAGTCTCGGAGGCTTCTTCGACCAGCGCCCCGAGCGGGCCGAGGCCGCGGAGCGCCGGTGGAGCTGCCCGCCCAGCCCGAGGGCGCGCGCGGCGTGGCTGAGCCAGCCGTGGGACGTCGTGCTCATCGCGACGCCGGATACCGAGCACGGCGCGGACCTGCGCGACGTGCTCGCCCGCAAGCCGAAGGGAATCGTGGTCGAGAAGCCGGTCGCGACCGACGGGGCGGAGGGCCTGCGGCTCCTCGAGGAGGCGGAGCGACTGGGCGTCCCGGTGCTCGTGGACTTTCCGCGGCGCTGGCACTCCGGGGTCGCGGCCGTCACGCGGCACATCGCGGCCGGGCGGCTGGGGGAGCCGGTCGCGGCCACGCTCACCTACTCGGGCGGCGGCGCGCACTCCGCCATCCACATGCTCGACCTGTTCCACACCTGGTGGGGCCCGGGCTGGACGCCGACGCTCGTCAGCCGGACCGGTGACGTCGCGCTCGTCACGCTCGGGCGGGGTCGCGACGCCGTGACCGCCTCGTTCGTCAACCTCGCCGCCGACCGGTACTACGTCTGGGAGATGCACGTGTGGTGCGAGCGCGGGAAGATCGAGCTCTCGCGCAGCCCCGAGGTGCTGGAGCTGAGCGGGCTCGACGGTCATCCGCTCTATTCCTCGTTCCAGGTGCTGACGCCGCGCCAGCGCTTCCAGATGGAGCGCGAGCCGGTCCTCGTGCGGCTGCTGGAGACGCTCGCCGACGCCATCGCCGATCCCGACGCGGCGCGCACGCTGCTGCGCCGGGAGATCGACAGCCAGGCGTTCAGCGCCGCGGTGCTGCGCTGCCTCGAGACGCGGCAGACCATAGCGAGGAGCGCCTGATGAGCACGACGCTGGCCGTTCTCGGCGGCACGCCGGTTGGCGGCGATCGGGTGCAGGTGTTCGAGCGCGCGTGGGCCGAGCTCGTCGGTGCCCGGCACGCGGTCTCGTTCAACTCCAACACGTCGGGCCTCTTTGCCGCGATCGGCGCGGCGGGCGTGGGACCCGGTGACGAGGTGCTGGTGCCGCCTTACACCATGTCGGCCTCGGCGACGGTGGCGATCGGGTACCACGCGGTGCCCGTCTTCGCCGACATCGAGCCCGACATCTTCTGCGTCGACCCGCGGAGCCTGCGCGAGCGCATCACGCCGCGCACGAAGGCGATCGTCGTCGTCGATCTCTTCGGCCACCCGGCCGACCTCGATCCGATCATGGCGCTCGCCCGCGAGCACGGGCTGGTCGTCATCGAGGACGCGGCTCAGGCGCCCGGCGCCGTCTACCGCGGACGGCGAATCGGGTCGATCAGCGACATGACGGTGTTCAGCCTGAACTACCACAAGCACATCCACACCGGCGAGGGCGGGATCGTCACCACCGGCGACGAGCGCTACGCCGAGCGCCTGCAGCTGATCCGGAATCACGGCGAGGCGGTGGTGGCCGACCGGGGCATCACCGACCTGGTCAACGCCTTCGGGTTCAACCTCCGCCTGACGGAGATTCCCGCGGCCATCGGCATCGCCCAGCTCTCGAAGCTCTCGCACCTCCTCGAGCGCCGGGTCGAGAACGCGGAATATCTGTCCAAGCACGTCGGCGCGCTGCCCGGTATCGCGGCGCCGAGCGTGCGGACGGGCTGCACGCACGTGTACTACGTGCAGCCCTTCCTGTTCGACGCGGCGGTGGTCGGAGTGAGCCGCGAGCGGTTCGTCGGCGCGGTCTGCGCCGAGCTGCCCACCGCCGAGGACCGCGACTGGCCGATGATGTCAGCCGGCTACGTCACGCCGCTGTACCTGCAGCCGATGTACCAGCAGCAGATCGCCGTGGGCGCCTCCGGATGCCCGTTCCGGTGCCCGCACTACACGGGCACGGTCGACTATCGCAAGGGACGCTGCCCGGTCACCGAGGAGATCGAGGAGCGCCGGATGATCGCGACCGAGTTCATGCGGCCGCCGGCGACGCTCGACGACATGCGCGACGTGGTCCGGGCCTTCGAGAAGGTGTACGAGCAGCGACGCGAGCTCGCGTCGAGCGCCGCCGGAGAGCGCCGTGGGTGAGCTGAAGCAGCGGGTGATCGTGCTCGCCGGGGCGGCCCTCCTGGGCGTAGTGGGCCGCGACCGGTTCTATCAGATGGCCCAGGACAAGCCGAACGTCCTCGGGCGGCTGGCCGCCGCCTTCTGCAGCGGGCACGCCGGTCGGCTCGGGCAGAACTATCACATCTACGCCGAGAACAAGAACGTCGATCGCATCTCCGCGATCGCCCTGCGCTATTACGGCGACGACAGCCTGCACGGCTACGGCGACGCCGAGTTCACGCGCGCCGACGGCAAGGCGCTCGTCGACCAGCAGCGCGGGCTCGTCATTCCCCGGGTCGCCGCCGCCGTCGAGCGCGATGGGCCCAAGCTCGTCCTCGAGATCGGAACCGGGAACGGCGACGTCGTCGCCCATCTGGCCGCGCTCTACCCAGTAGTCCGATTCGTGGGCTGCGATCTCTCCGTCAAGAACGCCGCCGCGAAGCACCGGCGGCCCAACCTGAGCTTCGTCGCAGGCTACGCCCTCGATCTGTTGCGCGAGGGAAGGATCGCGCCCGATGCGGTGTTCGCGTCCTCGACCTTCTGCGTGTTCACGCCCGGGGAGCTCCGGGGATATCTCGATGCGATGCGGGGCGTCAGGCGACTGATCGTGTCCGACCCGGTGACGTTCGGCAACATCCACACCCGAGACCCGCGGCCACGGTCGCGTCACATGGACCTGTACATGTG
>QHSM01000401.1 GCA_003221595.1 Candidatus Rokuibacteriota bacterium
TGATAGCTGAGGCCCGCGAAGGCGGGCACGGCGCCGGTGAGCTGGCGGAACCAGTGCTCCGCCCGGGTCGCCGTCGGCGCCTCCCCGAGGGCCGCCAGCACCCTGCCCAGCATCTCCCACTCGGCCAGGGCCTGGCCGAGCGGCTCCACCGCCAGGCGGAAGCGCTGGACGCGGCCCTCGAAATTCGTGTACGTCCCATCGCGCTCGACCCACGCCGCCGCCGGAAGCACCCAGTGGGCCCGCGCGCTCGTCCGGTTGGCGTTGGCGCCCGTGAAGATCAGGGTCTCGACGGCGCGCAGCGCCTCGAGCACCTCCGACTCGGGCCAGGCGCTCGTCAGGAGGTCGTGGCCGAAGACCCAGAGACACTTGAGCCGCCGCCCGCGCGCCGCGGCCAGAATCACGCGCACGTCGCCGCCCAGGCCGACCAGCTCGGCGCCGAGCGCGTTCGGGCTCTTGTCGGCGCGGATCAGGAACGCGTCCTCGTCGCCGGGCGTGCGGGGCGGCACCGCGAACCCGACGTGCCGGATCGCGCAGACGTCGAGTATCCGGCGCAGCGCGGCGAGGTCCTCGTTGGCCATCTTCGGCGACGCGATCACGCCGATCTCGTCCGCCGGCCCTCGCCGGAGCATGCCCGCGACTGCCGCGATCGCCTCGTCCCACGTCGCCGCGGTCGTCGTCTCGCCGTCGCGGCGCGTCGGCACCAGCAGCCGGTCCGCCGCATCGACCGGAGCGAAGCCGTAGCGCCCCGCGTCGCAGAGCCACCAGCGATTGACGTCGGCGTTGACGCGGGGCTTGAGCCGCGCGACCCGGCGTCCCTCGGCGTGGTGCGGCCGCCGCCGATTCACGTGGACCTCGATGTTGCAGCCCCGCGCGCATCCGGGGCACACGCTCTTGGCGCTCTCGAGGTACCACACGCGCACCTGGAACCGGAAGTCGCGGTCAGTCAGGGCGCCGACCGGACAGATGTCGACCACGTTGCCGGAGTACTTGTTGTCGAGCTCCGTGCCCGGGAAGAGCCCGATCTCCGAGTGGTCGCCGCGCGAGAAGATGCCGAGCTCGCCGGTGTGCGTGATCTCGTCGCAGAAGCGCACGCAGCGCGAGCAGAGGATGCACCGCTCGGCGTCCAGCATGACGTGCGGCCCGAGCGGCACGGCCTTGGGCTTGTGCACCTTCTCGTCCGTCATCCGCGGGTCGTAGAGGCCGTGCTTCATGTAGTAGATCTGCAGCCAGCATTCGCCGGCCTGATCGCACACCGGGCAGTCGAGCGGATGGTTGATCAGGTGGAACTCCATGATCGACTTCCGCGTCTCGCGCACCCGGTCGGTCTCCGTCGAGACGACCATGCCGTCCGCGGCGAGCGTGTTGCACGCGATGGTGGGCCGCGGCGTCTTCTCGATGTCCACCATGCACAGGCGGCACTGGCCCGCGATCGAGAGCCCGGGGTGATAGCAGTAGTGCGGCACCTCGACGCCGGCATGGCGGGCCGCCTCGATGAGGTTGGTCCCGGCCGGAACCTCGATCTCCTTGCCGTTGACGGTGAGCCTGGGCATGGCTACTTGGGCACCAGCGCCTCGAACTCGCCCCGAAACTTCTCGATGTAGGAGATGTACGGGCCCACCGCGCCGTCGTAGAAGGCGCAGATCGTCGTGCCGGCGCCGCGCTTGGCGACGTCGAGGATCGTGTCGAGATCCTCCTTGCGGCCCCGGCGCTCGACGATCCGGCGGGTCATCTTGTAGATCCACCCCGTCGACTCCCGGCACGGCGTGCACTGGCCGCAGCTCTCGTGGGCGTAGAAGCGCGCGACCACCATGAGCGCCTCCGGGATCGATACCGTCTCGTCCATCACGATGACGCCTGCCGAGCCGGCCATGGTGCCGGCGTTCCGGAGCCCGTCGACGTCCATCGTGACGTCGATCTCGTCCGCGGTCAGGATGGCGGCCGACGACCCGCCCGGCACGACGGCCTTCAGCTTGCCGTTGCCGGTGACGCCGCCGGCCAGGTCGTAGATCAGCTGTCGCAGCGTGATCGACACCGACGTCTCGTACACGGCCGGCCGCGCGACGCGCCCCGAGACCGAGTACATCCGGGTGCCGCCCTGGGTCTTGGTGCCGAGCCCGGCGAACCACTCGGCGCCGCGGTTGATGACGTGCGGCACCTGGCAGATCGTCTCGACGTTGTTCACGATGGTGGGCGCGCCGAACGCGCCCTTGATCGCCGGGAACGGCGGCTTGAGCTTCGGCCAGCCCTTCTTGCCCTCGAGGGACGAGATGAGGCCGGTCTCCTCGCCGCAGATGTACGCGCCCGCTCCCCGATGCACGACGATGTCGAAGCCGTTGCCCAGGTAGCGCGCCTCGTACGCCTCGCGCACCGCCGCGGCGAACCGGCGCCACGGCTCGACGTACTCGCCGCGGATGTAGACGAACCCGGTCGCCGAGCGGATGGCGCGCGCCGCGATGAGCATGCCCTCGATGAGCGCGTGCGGGTCGCGCTCGAGCAGGTAGCGGTCCTTGAAGGTCCCCGGCTCGCCCTCATCGGCGTTGATCACCAGATAGACAGGCCCGGGGTGGTTCTTCGGGATGAACGACCACTTGGTGCCTGTCGGAAACCCGGCGCCCCCGAGCCCGCGGAGATTCGAGCGCTTGACCTCTTCCAGGATCGCGGTGGGCTCCATCGCCTGCGCCTTGGCCCAGGCCTGGTAGCCGCCCGTCTCGCGATAGACGCCCAGCGTGTGCGAGTCGGACCGCGCGAAGTTCCGCGTGAGGATCGCCTCGGCGCTCATGCCAGGCCCCCGAGGATCTGATCGACCTTCGCCGGCGTCAGGTTGAGCTCGTAGCGATCGTCGACCTGCATCATCGGCGCCGCCTCGCACGCGCAGAGGCACTCGACCGAGAGCAGCGTCACGCGGCCGTCGGCGGTCGTCTCGCCCGGCGCGACGCCGAGCCGCGTTTTCAGGTGAGCGATGATCGCGGGCGCGCCCGCCAGATGGCAGGAGAGGTTGTGGCACACCGCCACGACGTGGCGCCCGGGCCGCTCCCGGAAGTAGAGCGTGTAGAACGTGACGACCTCGTGCACGTGGGCCGGCGAGAGGTTGAAGAGCCCGGCGACGTACTCCTCGGTTTCGAGCGAGATGTAACCGAACGCCTCCTGCGCCAAGTGCAGCGCCGGCAGGAGGGCGCCCTGCGGGTCGGGATAGAGGGCCTGCAGGCGATGGACCTCGGCCAGCTGAGCCTCCGAGAAGGTCGGCACGGCCGGGGCGTCGTCGCGACCCTTCACCGGTCGAGCTCCCCGCCGATCATGTTCACCGAGCCGAACGTCGGGACGAGGTCCGCCACCATCTCGCCCTTGATCATCCGGTGCAGCGCCGCCACCGGCGGCAGGCACGGCGGCCGGCACCGGACGCGATAGGGCCGGTCGGAGCCGTCGGAGACGACGTAGAATCCGAGCTCGCCGTTGGCGCCCTCCACCGGGAAGTACGCCTCGCCCGGCGGGGGCTGGATGCCGTAACCCTCCATGATCAGCATGAAGTGGTTCATCAGCCCCTCGATCGAGCCGTAGGCGGTCTCCTTCGGCGGCAGGACGACGCGCTTGTCCGCCACGTTGACGCGGCGGAGCGCCGCTCGCTGCTGGCCCTCGAGATTCGGCGAGAGCGTGAGCGGCACGAGCAGGAGCCCCTCGGTCTTGCCCTGCTTGCCCCGGTCGACGTAGCTGGCCGGATCGATGGGCCGCCCGGCAAAGTCCACGTTGATCGGGCCCGCCGGGATGGCGGCCAGCGCCTGCTCGACGATGCGCATCGACTGCTCCATCTCGGCCATGCGCACGAGGTAGCGCGCGTAGTTGTCACCCTCCGGCTGCGTGGGGATCTCGAACTGCAGGCGATCGTAGACGTAGTACGGCTGCGCGCGGCGGACGTCGTAGGGGACGCCCACGGCCCGCAGCAGCGGCCCGGTGATCGCGTAGCCGATCGTCTCCTCGCGCGAGAGCGCGCCGACGCCCACCATGCGGTCCATGAAGATGCGGTTGCCGGTCAGGAGCCGGTGCACCTCGCCGAGGACCTCGCGCGTCTCCTTGAACGCGCGGACCACCTTGTCGCCGAACCCGGCGGGCAGATCGGCCTTGACGCCGCCCACCCGGCCGTACGAGATCGTCAGCCTGGCCCCGGTGACGTCCTCCACCAGCTCCCACAGGAACTCGCGGGCCTTGATCATGTAGAGGAAGACCGTGAAGGCGCCGAGCTCCATGGCCGAGGCGCCCACGCAGGTGAGGTGGTCGCAGACCCGCGAGATCTCCGACATGATGACGCGGATGTACTTGCACCGCTCGGTGATGTCCACGCCCAGGAGCTTCTCCACCGCGGACGCGTAGCCGAAGTTGTTGATGAGCGGCGACACGTAGTTGAGCCGGTCGGTGAACGGGATCGCGTTGTTCCAGCCGCCCTGCTCGCAGTCCTTCTCGAACGCCCGGTGCAGATACCCGATCTCGACGTCGGCGGCCACGATGACCTCGCCGTCGAGCTCGGTCGCGATCCGGATGATCCCGTGCATGGCGGGATGAGCGGGGCCGATGCCGATGTGGACGTTCTGGGGACCGCTACCGGTGCCGCTCCCCTCGCCGAGCATGAACTCGCGCCGCGTCGGCGCCGCCATCGCGGCGCCTAGCTCGCCGGCCCGATCAGCGGCTGGCGGCGGTTGATCGGATAGTCCTTCCGCAGCGGATGGCCCACGAACTCCTCGTACATGAGGAGCCGGCGCGGATCCGGGTGCCCCTCGAAGCGCACCCCGAACATGTCCCACACCTCGCGCTCGAGCCAGTTGGCGATGGGCCAGAGCGCCACGGCGCTCGGGACGTGGGCGTCGTCCTCATCCACGCGCACCTTCAGCCGGAGCCGATGGGTGTGGGCAATCGAGAAGAGATGGTAGACGACCTCGAAGCGCGGGCCGTCCTCTGCGTGTCGACGATGGCGTCGCCGAACCGGCGCTGGAGCCCGGCGAGGATCGTCACGCGCTCAGTACCTCTGCGCCTGGACGGCGATCTTGTCCTGGAGCTTCATGAGCCCGTCGATGACCGACTCGGGACGAGGCGGACAGCCGGGTATGTAGACGTCGACCGGGATGATCGTGTCGATCCCCTGCACGGTGGCGTAGTTGTCGTAGAAGCCGCCCGTGCACGTGCAGACGCCGAAGGCGACGACCCACTTCGGCTCGGTCATTTGGTCGTAGATGCGCTTGAGCACCGGCGCCATCTTGTGGCTGATCGTGCCGACGACGAAGAGCACGTCGGCCTGCCGGGGCGAGAAGCGCGGCAGCCCGGCGCCGAACCGATCGACGTCGTAGTGCGAGCACGCCGTCGCCATGTACTCCATCCCGCAGCACGCCGTCACGAACGGATACTGGAAGATCGAGTATTTCCGCGCCCAGCCGATGGCCTCGTCGAGCTTCGACGTGAAGAAGCTGCCTACTCCCATTCGAGGCCTCCCTTGCGCCAGACGTAGGCGAACCCGAGCATCAGGATGGACAGGAACACGAGCATCTCCACGAAGCCGAACCACCCGAGCTGCCGGAACAGCGTGGCCCACGGCCAGATGAACAGGAGCTCGATGTCGATGATGATGAACAAGATCGCGATCAGGGAGAACTTGATGGCGAAGCGGCCCTCGGTCACCGCGATCGGATCCTTGCCGCACTCGAAGGGCGCGCTCTTCACCGGGGAGAGCCGCCGCGGCGCGATCAGGGTCGGGATGAACAGGAGCGCGCCGGCGACCAGCGCGGCGAACGCGAACACCATGAGGATCGGCGCGTAGGTCATTGGAGCGGGGACCGTGAGACCGGCTTGGACCGAGGGTGGCCTGACCCAGATGCGGCGTGGCTCCGACACGCCCGGTCTACCCTGAGGACGTCAGTCATCGCCGCGTGCAGGCCTGTCGCTCGCGGAATCGGACTGGCGCTTGGCGTGATAGGAGCTGCGGACGAGCGGCCCCGACTCCACGTGGCGGAAGCCGAGCTCCCGGCCCATTACCGCCAGCTCGGCGAATTCGTCGGGGTGATAGTACTTCTCGACCGGCAGGTGCTGCGCCGACGGCCGCAGGTACTGGCCGAGCGTCAGGATCTCGACGTCGACCCCGCGCAGGTCGCGCATCGTGGCGGCGAGCTCGTCGCGCGTCTCGCCGAGCCCGAGCATGATTCCCGACTTCGTCGGCAGGGCCGGCGCCACCGTCCGGGCGTGGCGGAAGAGCCCGAGCGTTCGCTCGTAGCGCCCGCCGTGCCGGGCGAGCTTGTAGAGACGCGGGACGGTCTCGGTGTTGTGGTTCAGGACGTTCGGACCGGCCGCGATCACCGTCTCGAGCGAGGCGGTGCTCCCCTGAAAATCGGGAATGAGCACCTCGACCCGGCAGCGGGGTGCCTGGCGGCCCACCGCGCGGACCGTGGCGGCCCAGTGCGCGGCGCCGCCGTCGGCGAGATCGTCACGGTTCACCGACGTGATCACCACGTACTCGAGGCTGAGATCGGCGACGGCGCGGCCGATCCGCTCGGGTTCCTCGCGATCCTCCCAGACCGGCTTGCCGTGCGACACCGCGCAGTAGCCGCAGTGGCGCGTGCACACGTCGCCCAGGATCATGAAGGTCGCGGTGGCCTCTTCCCAGCACTCGCCGATGTTGGGGCAGTGCGCTTCCTCGCACACCGAGTGGAGATTCCACTCGCGGAGGCGGCCCTTGAGGCGCATGTAGTTCGGTCCGCCGGGGGCCCGGACCTTGAGCCACGCGGGCTTTGGACCCGGGAGCGGAAGACTGTCGGGCTGGATCACCGGAAGTGAGTGCAGCATGGGCAGTCGTTCTGTTCGTGCCAACCGGCTCATTATGCCACACGGCCCCGGGTCCGTCGGCCGGGGGCCGTCGCCAAGGCCGCGACCTGAATCGACTCGGCGAGCCGGCTCGAAGAGGAGCGAAGGGCGGTCAGGGGCGACGGGCCCGGGCGCTCATCGTGGCCGAGCAGCCGCTCCAGACGCCGTGTGAATTCACGGCGACGACGGCCACATAGTAGAGCTCGCCCGGGTTCAGCCCCGTCAGCTGCACGCTGACCGTCTGATCAGGGCCCGAGCGGGCCGCCGAGGCGCCGACCCTCACGAAGGAGCCGCCGGGGCAGGGAGAATTCTTGGTGCTGTAGTAGACGAGGTAGGATGTCGCGTCCGTCCGGGGGCTGCCGTCGGCATTCACTGTCGGCGCGGACCAAGAGACTTGCAGGACTCCGCCGCTGGCGCATCCGGCCACGACGAGCGCCACCGCGACGAGCACGACCGTGGACCGGCACCGAAGAGTCATCACTCCCCCGCTCGGCTACCGCTCGTCCCACACGTCCAGCAGCTCGATCTCCTCCGGCGCCACGCCGGAATAATCGGCGAGGCACTTGATGACCGCGCTGATCGGGATGAGATGCAGGTCGGCGTCCGCCGGCAGCGCGACGGGGCAGCCGACGATTTTACCGGTTGTTCGGAGCCTGTACGAAACGAGCACCTCGACGGTCTCCTTTACTCGGAAAGGGTGGTGGCGAGCGTGGCGCGCGGCCGGATCTCGATCGCCATGGGTCCTAGCTGACCATTCAAAGACGGGAGACCGATTTGCGGGAAGAAAAACTTTGGTGCCGAAGGGGGGACTCGAACCCCCACGGGTTGCCCCACACGCCCCTCAAACGTGCGCGTCTGCCAGTTCCGCCACTTCGGCGCGTTGCGAGGCGAGAGTATATCGCTATCGTCGTCGGCTGACAATTCGGCCGACGCGCTGGCGGAGCCTCGGGTCGAGCGCGTCGCGAATCCCCTCGCCCAGGAGGTTGTACGACAGGACCGTGACGAGGATCGCGAGGCCCGGGTAGACCGACAGCCACCAGCCGATCTCGATCGCGTCCTTGCCCTCGCTCAGGATGTTGCCCCACGTGGCGTGCGGCGGCTGCACGCCGAGCCCCAGAAACGAGAGCCCCGACTCGGCGAGGATCGCCGCCGGGACCCCGAGCGTGATCGCCACCAGCACCGGGGCGATCGCGTTGGGCAGGATGTGGCGCCAGATGATGCGGAACGCGCTGGCGCCGATCGACTGCGACCACAGGACGAACTCGCGCTCCCGCAGCGACAGGAACTCGGCGCGGACGAGGCGCGCCACGCTCATCCAGCCGGTGAGACCGATGACCGCCATGATGGTCCAGATCGAGGGCCGCAGGAATCCCAGCACCGCCAGCAACAGGAAGAAGCGTGGGAAGACCAGCATCAGGTCGACGAGCCGCATCACCATCGCGTCGGTCAGCCCGCCGTGATAGCCGGCCAGCGACCCCAGCGCGATCCCGATCGCCGTCGCGATGCCCACCGACACGAAGCCCACCGCCAGCGACACGCGCGCGCCGTAGAGCATGCGGGAGAGAACGTCGCGCCCGAGCTGATCGGTGCCGAGCGGATGGAGGCCGGAGGGCGCGTCGAGAATCTTCTTCACGTCGTACCGATTCGGATCCATCGGGGCGATGATTGGCGCCAGCAGCGCGAGGACGGCGACGAAGACGACGACGACACCGCCGGCCAGCGCGAGCTGGTTGCGGCGCAAGGCCCGCCAGAAGGGCCTCACGCGCTCACCGGCGGCTCCGGCGCGCGGCGACGCGGATTCTCGGATCGACCAGACTGTAGGTGAGGTCGGCGACGAGGTTGGCGCCCAGGGTGAGCAGGGACACGATGACGAGGTTGCCCATCATCACCGGGTAGTCGCGCTCCCAGACCGCCTGGACCATGAGCTGTCCCATGCCGGGAATGGCGAAGATCGACTCGATGATGACGCTGCCGCCGATCAGGCCGGGTAGCGAGAGTCCCAGGATCGTCACGATGGGGAGGAGCGCGTTGCGCAGCGCGTGCTTGCCGATCACCACGCTCTCGGCGAGGCCCTTGGCCCGCGCGGACTGGATGTAGTCCTGCCGCACCACCTCGAGCATCGACTGCCGCATGTAGCGGGAGAAGCTGGCGAGGCCGCCGAAGGTCGCCACCACGATCGGCAGGATGAGATGACTGAAGAAATCCCATTGCTGCCGCCAGAAGGAGAGGTACTCCCACGTGGGCGACCGGAGACCCGAGATCGGGAGCCACCCGAGCTGGACCCCGAACAGGATCATGAGCATGAGGGCTAACCAAAAGTCCGGCGTCGCGAAGCCCACGAACACGAACACGGTCGTGATCTTGTCGAACTTCGAGTACTGGCGCGTCGCCGAGACCGCCCCGATCGGAATCGCGAGCGCCACGATGATCATCATCTCGACGAGGTTGAGGAGCAGCGTGATCGGCAGGCGCTCGCGGATCTTCTGCAGCACCGGGCGCGCGTCCGGCGAGAACGAGCGGCCGAAATCCAGCTGAACGATCCGCGTCACCCAGTTCCAGTACTGCACGTGAAGGGGCTTGTCGAGCCCCCACTCCTGCCGCAGCCGGTCGCGCATTTCCTTGTCGGACGTGGTCGGGATGTCCGGGGACCCCATGTCGGTCGGCTCACCGGGGGCCAGGTGCATCAAGCAGAACGAGATGAGCGTGATGCCGAGCAGGAGCGGGAGCGCGAGAACGAGCCGCCGCAGCGCGTACGGAAGCATGGCGCGCTATTCTAGCCGATATCTACATCTATCCCGCCGTGTAGCGCTGCAAGGGCCTGGGGACGTACCACTCGTTGAAGTTGTAGCGGATGCCGTTCGGCGACGGAGCGATACCGCGGACCCGCGACGAGACCACCGGCAAGGCGTCCCGGAAGTACAGGAAGACGATCGGCTCGTCTTCGGCCAGAATTTCCTGGAACCGGTCGTAGTACTTCTTCCGCTCCGCCTCGACGCAGGAGGCGCGCCCCTTCTCCAGCATCTCGTCGGCCTCGGGGTTCGCGTAGCCGATGCGGTTCAGATCGTCCGGGCCCGTCTTCGACGAATGCCAGACCTCGAACTGGTCGGGATCGAGCCCGATACCCCAGCCGAGGATGATCGCCTCGAACCGCCTTTTCTTGATGTACTCCTTGAGGAACGACGCCCACTCGATCACCTGGATGTCGACCTTGACGCCGAGGTCCTTCAGCGACGCCTGGATGATCTCGGCGACCTTCCGACGCTCGTCGTTGCCCTGGTTGGTCCGCAGCACGAACTCGAACGGCTGGCCGTCCTTGACGAGGATGCCGTCGGCGTTCTTGGTGCGCCATCCGGCGGCGGCGAGGAGCTCGCGGGCCTTCGCCATGTCGTACGGGTACGTCCGCACGTTCGGGTTGTACGCCCAGGTCCCGGGCTTGTACGGCCCCGTCGCCTCGCGGCCGAGTCCCAGGCGCACGCCCTCGATCAGCTCGCGCTTGTTGATGGCGTGGGCGAACGCCTGGCGAACCCGCTTGTCGGCGAACCGCGGATCGCTGAGGTTGAACCCGAGGTACGTGTAGACGTTGTCCTGGTACTGGTACTTGTTGTAGGCCTTGCGAAACGCCGGGAACTCGGCCTGACGCTTGAACTGCAGCGCGGTGAGGCCGGCCGGGCCGGCCGAGTCGATGCCCTGCGCCTTCAGCTCGAGGAAGATGGTCGCCTGGCTCGGGATGATCCGATAGACGATGCGCGAGAGGTACGGCCTCCCCTCGAAGTAATCGGGGTTCGCGACCAGGACGACCTTCTCACCGGGCTTCCACTCCTTGAAGCGGTACGGCCCCGTTCCGACCGGGTCCGACCGGTTCTGGGGGGCCTCCCGCAGACGCCCTTCCTTCACGTAGGTCTCCAGCACGTGGCGCGGCAGGATCCAGGTGGCCCAGCTCTGGAGCGCCTTGGCGTACGGCTTCGCGTAGCGCACGTGCAGGGTGTAGGGGTCGACGGCCTCGACCGTGCTGACCGCGCGAAAGTCCTCGCGGTAGGCGGTCGGCGTCTTGGGATTCATCATCGCCTCGTACGTGAAGACGACGTCATCGGCGGTGAACGGCCGGCCGTCGTGCCAGCGCACGTTCCGGCGAAGCTTGAAGGTGAGGTCCAGACAGTTCCGGCTGAACTCCCAGGACTCGGCGAGCTCGCCGACGATGTTGAGGTCCTTGTCGCGGGTGACGAGGCCGCTGTAGATCAGCGAGCCGACCTCGAACGACGCCGAGTCGGTGAGGACGTTCGGGATCAGGCCCGAGATGTTGCCGGTCAGCGCGTCGATGAAGGTGTCGCCGTACGCCGGCTTGCCGGCCGCCTGACCGGTGGCGCGATCGACGGCGCTGTCCGCCTCGCCGCCGCATCCCCCGAGCGCGAGAACGAGCAGCCATCCGAGGTGACGCAGGCCGAGGCGGCTCATGCTCCTCAGCGCGCCGGCGCGGGAGACGCTGGTGTCACTGGAGTCGGCGCGGCCGGCCCCGGCGCCGTCGGCGCGGCGGGCGCCGCCGGGGCGGGCGTGCTCGCCGGCGGAGGGGCGGCCTCGCGCACGACCGAGCTGGCCCGCTCGCCGCCCAGAATGGCGAGCGTGAACGACGTGATCGTGAAGACGATCGCGATGCCGGTGGTGATCTTGCCCAGGAGCGTCGGCGTCCCCATCGACCCGAACACCGCCTGGCTGCCGGCGCCGCCGAACGCCGAGCCGATGTCGGCGCCCTTGCCCGATTGCAGCAAGACGATGCCGATGATGCCGAAGCAGGCGAGCACGTGAATGATGGTCAGGGCGATGTACATCCGCTCACTCCTTGGTCGCGGTGCCGATTCGCGCCGCCTTGCGCACGATCCCGATGAAGCTCTGCGCGTTGAGGCTCGCGCCGCCGACCAGGGCGCCGTCGACCTCGGGCTCCGCCAGGAGCACCTCGGCGTTCTCGGCCTTGACGCTGCCACCGTACAGGATGCGAACGGTCTGCGCGATCTCCTTCGACGCCAGCTCGGAGAGCAGGCCGCGCAGATACCCCTGCACCTCGGCGGCCTGGGCCGGCGAGGCGTTGACGCCGGTGCCGATCGCCCATATGGGCTCGTAGGCGAGCACCGTCTTGGCGATCTGGTCGCCGCCGAGCCCGGCAAGGCCGGCGCGCAGCTGGCCCTCGACGGTCGTGAAGGTCAATCCCTGGCGCCGCTCCTCGGCGGTCTCGCCCACGCAGAGGACGGGCGTGAACCCCTGGGTCAGGAGCGCGCGCAGCTTCAGGTTGATCAGCTCGTCCGACTCGCCGATCTCCTTGCGCCGCTCGGAGTGCCCGACGAGCGTCCAGCGACAGCCGATCTCGGCGAGCATCGGGATCGACACCTCGCCCGTGTGCGCTCCCGCCGGCTCGTGGTGACAGGTCTGCGCGCCGAGCTGGATCGGGCTGCCGCTGAGCACCTCCGACACCAGCGCGAGCGCCGTGAACGGCGGGCACACGACCACCTGGACGCCGCGCGGCCGCTTGAGCCCGTCGCGGATGGCGCCGGCGAGCGCGCGCGCCTCGACGATCGTGCCGTGCATCTTCCAGTTGCCGATGACGAGCGGGGTGCGCATCAGCCGCCGTCCGTCAACGCCTCCACGCCGGGGAGCTTGCGCCCCTCGAGGAACTCGAGGAACGCGCCGCCCGCCGTGGAGATGTAGCCGATCCGCTCGGCGACGCCCGCCTGCGTGACCGCGGCGACCGTGTCGCCGCCGCCGATGACGGAGAACACCGGCGCATCGGCGACGGCGCGCGCGAGCGCGATCGTCCCCGCCGCGAACGGAGGCTTCTCGAAGACGCCCATCGGGCCGTTCCACACGACGGTACGCGCCGTCTTGAGGGCGCCCGTGAACCGCTCGACCGTGCGGGGCCCGATGTCGAGCCCCATCTGCCCTTCGGGAATCGCGCGCACGCCGACGGTGCGCCCCGAGGCGCTGTCCAGACCGTCCGCCACGACCGCGTCGACCGGCAACACGAGCGCGACGCCCTGACGCCGCGCGGCCTCCAGCGTGCGCCGCGCGGTCTCGACCTGGCCGGTCTCGACGAGGGAGCGGCCGACCGCGTGGCCCATCGCTCTCAGGAACGTGAAGGCCATGCCGCCGCCGATGAGCAGCGCCTCGACCCGGGCGAGCAGGTGCTCGACCAGCGCCAGCTTGTCGGACACCTTGGCGCCGCCGAGGATCGCGACCAGCGGCCGCTCCGGCGCTTCCAGGATGCGGCCGAGCGCCGCGAGCTCCTGCTGGAGCAGGAGACCGGCGGCGGCCGGCTGCAGATGCTTCGTGATCGCGGCGATCGATGCGTGCGCCCGGTGCGCCGCCGCAAACGCGTCGTTCACGTAGCAGTCGGCCAGCTCCGCGAGGGCCCGCGCGAAGCCGTCGTCGTTGGCCTCTTCCTCGGGGTGGAATCTCAAGTTTTCGAGGAGCAGGATCTCCCCCGGCCGGAGCGCGCGGGCTCGCTCGAGCGTCGCGGCCCCCACGCAGTCGGGAGCCAGCTCGACCTTCTGGCCGAGGAGCGCTTCGAGCCGCGCCGCGATGGGGTGGAGCGAGAACTGGGGCGCGACCTTGCCCTGAGGTCGCCCGAGGTGCGACGCGAGGACGACGGCGGCGCCGGCCTTGAGGGCATACTGGATCGTCGGCGCGACGGCGCGGAGCCGCGTGTCGTCGGTGACCCCGCCGTGGTCGAGCGGCGCGTTGAGGTCGGCGCGGATGAACACGCGCCGCTGCGCCAGATCCAGTTGCGCGATCGTCAGCTTCGCCAACTGAGCAGCTTAGAGCGTCTTGCCGACGAACCGGATCAGATCACGTACCCGCGAGGAGTAGCCCCATTCGTTGTCGTACCAGGCCAGCACCTTGACCAGATTCCCCTCGATCACCGCCGTCGACGGCAGATCGATGATCGACGAGTGCGGATTGCCGTTGAAGTCGGAGGAGACCAGCTCTTCCTCGCACGCCTCCAGGATGCCGCGAAGCTTTCCGGAAGCCGCCTCGCGGAACGCGTCGTTCACGGCGGCAACCGAGGCCGGCTTCTCGAGCTCGGCGACGAGGTCGACCACCGACACGTTGATCGTCGGCACCCGGATGGCGATGCCGTCGAGCTTGCCCTTGAGCTTGGGCATC
The DNA here is from genome assembly GCA_003221595.1 of Candidatus Rokuibacteriota bacterium. GTDB lineage: Bacteria > Methylomirabilota > Methylomirabilia > Rokubacteriales > CSP1-6 > AR31. Next base: position 13,984 of record QHSM01000401.1, read on the forward strand.
ACGAGCCCGACCGCCGTCGCGGCGCCGGTGGTCGTCGGAATCATGCTCACGGCGGCGGCGCGGGCGCGGCGCAGGTCCTTGTGCGGGAAGTCGTGGACCGGCTGATCGTTCGTGTACGAGTGGACCGTCGAGGCGAACCCGCGCTTGATCCCGAACCGGTCGTCCAGCACCTTGGCGGTCGTCGCCAGACAGTTGGTCGTGCACGAGGCGTTGGAGATGATCCGGTGGCGGGTCGGCTCGTACGTCTGCTCGTTCACGCCGAGCACGATGGTGGCGTCCGGGTCCTTCGCGGGCGCCGTGATGATCACCTTCTTGGCGCCGGCCTGCAGGTGCTTCGAGGCGGTGGCGGTGTCGCGGAAGATGCCGGTGGACTCGACGACCACGTCGACGCCGAGGTCGCGCCAGGGCAAGGTGGCCGGGTCCTTGAGCGCGCAGACCTTGATCTCACGTCCGTCCACGAAGAGCGACTCGCCCTTGGCGATCACCTCCGCGCGGAGCGTGCCGTGGACGGAATCGTGCTTCAGCAGGTGGCCCAGGGTCTTGGCGTCCGCCAGGTCGTTGACGCCGACCACCTCGATGTCCTTCGACTCGAGCGCCGTGCGGAAAAAGACCCGCCCGATCCGACCGAATCCGTTGACGCCGACGCGAATGCTCATGGGCGAGCTCCTATTTGTGGAGACTGTGGGACGTTCGACTGCGACGAATTATACGGCGGGGTGCGGGACGCGGGCAACTGTTAGGACCCCACGTCCGGCCCGGCCCGGAAGGCGCCGCGCACGTTCGCGCGGCGCTCGGCCGCGGCGAGATCGCTCTGCGGCCGGGTTGCCCGCACGCGCACCAGCCAGCGCGGCCGCGCCGGAACGCCGAGCCGCCGCGCGACTCGCCGAGCGAGGAGCTCGGCCTGATTGAAGCCGCGCTCGTGCTCGCGCTCCCGGGCCAGGGGCACCGGCACGACCGCCTCGATCTTCTCCACGAGCGTCGCCACGCAGTGCTCCGCGGCGAGATCGCCGAGCGGCCGGGCCAGCGCGCGCTTGCCGGAGAACTTGAACGCGTGGAGCGCCTCCCGCAGCGCGCCCTCGAAGATCGCCGCCGACCGCGCGTAGTCGTACGGCGGCGGGTCGGCCACACACGTCGGGCACGGTCGCGCGGGCACGGCTGGTGCGCTCGCGTCGTCGACGGTCATCGCGAGCGGCGGCGCCGCGCCGCAGACGTGGCATCGCGGGCGTCCGAGACGCGTGATCGCGTGCCAGCAGGACCCGCAGAGCGGGTCGCGCCGGTCAGCGCCGAGGGTGGTCTGGCACAGGGGGCAGAGCGCGGGAAAGAGGAGATCGAGCGCGGCCTGGGTGAAGCCCGAGAGCATGGGAGCGGCGACTACGCGCGAACCGGGTGCAGCGTGTTCCAGCGCTGGCACTGGGCGCAGCGGTCCTGCCACAGCGGGCTCATCGCGCCGCACGCCGCGCATCGGTGCGGCCAGTCGAACGCGTGTCCGAGCTGCAGCGCGCGGCGATACTCCTCGAAGGCCTCGCGCGTCTCTCCGCGCCGCTCGAAGACGGCGCCGAGCAGCGCGTGCACCACCGGCGAGCCGGGCAGGCGCACCTCGACCTTCTCGAACTGGTCGGCGGCCTCGTCCAGCATCTCCAGCTCGAAGAACACGCGGCCGAGCGCCACGGCGAGGGCGAGGTCGTCCGGCGCCCGCTCGACCGCGACCCGGTAGAGCGCGATGATCCGGCTCGGTCGTCCCTCCTGCCGGTACGCGTGCTCGAGGCGCGCGAGCAGCGGAAGCGCGGGCAGATGCTCGGCGGCGCGCTCCCACGCGCGGACGGCCTCGCGGTGATCGCCGGTCAGCTCAAAGGCATCGCCCAGGGCGAGGGCCGCCGGAAGGAAGAGGCGGTCGGCGCGCGCCGCGCTCTTGAAATGGCCGAGCGCCCCGCCGGCGTTGGCGCGGGCGACGTCGGCGCGGCCGAGCTCGTAATAGATGGTGGCGAGCCACTCGCTCTCCGGCGACCGTTCGGTCGAGCCGATGGCGCCGAAGATGCGCTGCTGGAGGTCGAGCGCCTCCCGCCACCGGCTCCCGTCGACCGCGAGGTCGCGGAGGCCGCGGAGCGCGCCCAGGTGGCCGCGGCGCGACTGGAGGATCTGGCGGTACAGCGCCGCGGCGTCGTCGGGGCGACCCAGCCGCCGCGCGTCCTCGGCGCGCTGCAAGAGCTCGGTCGTCGCGACGTCGTCCGCCATGGGACCCGGCGCCGCGCCGAAGCTCAGCAGACTCTTGAGCGTGATGCCGAGAGACAGGAGGGAACGGAGGGAGACCGGCAACTTCACGGACGCGGTGACTCGCGCGGCGCGCAGGGTGGGAGCGCAACGGACCCGGGCACGGCTAGCCCGTGGCCATCCGCTCCTCTTCCTCGATCACCCGCTGGCAGCCGATGCAGTGGCGCGCGAACGGCAGGGCCTCGAGCCGCTTTTCGGAAATCGGCTCGCTGCACCGCTCGCAGGCACCGAACCCGCCGTCGTCCAGCTTCTGCAGGGCCGAGACGACGTCGCGCAGCAGCCGACGGTCGCCGTTGCCCAGCTCGAAGAAGAATTCTCTCGTGTACGCCGTGTTCGCCTGGTCGCCGAGGTCCTTGATGGAATCGTCTTCCTGGTCTTTTCCGTAGAGGGCGGTTCGCCCGACCTCTTCGGTCAGCTGCCGTTGCTTCTCGATGAGCTGCTTTTTGAAGTATGCGAGCCGATCCTTGCGCATCTGAACCTCCTTCCCCACCACCAAGGCGCGCACTCAAGAAGTAGACGCTAGCACGCGACCCGAGAGCGCGCAATACCTTCACGCGCCGGGCTCGCGTCGGCGTCACACCCCGTCGAGCGGCAGGGTCGGCGCGTCGCCCCACAGCCGCTCGAGCGCGTAGTACGCGCGGGTGTCCTCGAGAAACACGTGCATGAGGACGTCGCCGTAGTCGAGGAGGACCCAGCCGCTCTCCGCCACACCCTCGGCGTGGCGCGGCTGCACGCCCTCTCCCTTGAGCTCGCTGCGGATCGCGTCGGTGATCGTCTGCAGATGGGTCCGCGACTGGCCGCTGCAGATGAGGAAATAGTCCGTGACACTCGACACGCGCTGGACGTCGAGCACGACCAGGTCGCCCGCACGCTTGTCGAGGGCCACCCGGGCGGCGCGACGCGCCTTCCATTCGGCGGACGGCATCGTCACGCGCCCGCGCCGCGGTAGAGCCGCTTGGTCCGGATGTACGCGGCGACCGCGTCGGGCACCCGGTACGCGATGGAGCGTCCCTCGCGCACCCGGCGCCGGATGTCCGACGCGGAAATGGGCAGCGAGGTCGCGCGAACGACCAGCGGCGCCTCGCCGATCTCGTGCACGACTTTCTGCACCGCTGCGCTGTCCGGATCGAACGCGCTCCCGGCCCGCGGCACGACGACGATCTGCGCGAGCTCGGCGACGCGTCGCGGCGTCCGCCAGGTGAGCAGGTCGAGGAACGTCTCCGACCCGACGATCAGAAACGCCTCGGCGCGGGGCATGCCGAGCGCGGCGAGCGTGTCCACGGTGTACGACGGGCCGGCGCGGCGCAGCTCGACGTCGGAGGCGGCGAGCTTCGGATGGCCGGCGACGGCTAGCTCGACCATCGCGTGTCGGTCCGCGGCGGGCGCCAGCTGCGCGTTCGGCTTGTGCGGCGGCTGGGGCGCGGTCACGAAGAGCACGCGGTCGAGCTCGAGCGCATCCGCAACCTCGTCGGCGAGCAGCAGGTGCCCGTAGTGGATCGGGTTGAACGACCCGCCGAAAAGGCCAGTCCGGAAGGGCACCTAGTCCCGTACCTGCCCGTCGCCCTGCACGACGAACTTGGTCGTCGTCAATTCCCGCACACCGACCGGCCCGCGGGCGTGAACCCGGGAGGTCGAGATCCCCATCTCGGCGCCCATGCCGAACTGGTTGCCGTCCACGAGCCGTGTCGACGCGTTCACGAGGACGGCGGCGGCGTCGACCTCGCGCGTGAAGCGGCGGGCGTGGGCGAGGTCACTCGTCACGATCGCCTCCGCCAGGCCCGAGCCGTGCCGCTCGATGTGCCGGATCGCCGCGTCGAGGTCGTCGACCACGCGAACGGCGAGGATCAGGTCGAGATACTCGGTGTCCCAGTCGGCGTCGGTCGCCGGCGTCGTTCCTGGAACCAGCGCCACCGTCCGAGGGCAGCCGCGCAGCGCGACGCCCGCCTCGCGCAGACGCGCCGCCAGCCCCGGCAGGAGCCCCGGCGCAATGTCGCGGTGGACCAGCAGCGTCTCGAGCGCGTTGCACACGCTCGGCCGCTGCGCCTTGGCGTTGACGACGATCGTCGTGGCCATCGCGGGGTCGGCGCCGGCGTCCACGTACACGTGCACGAGCCCCTTGTCGTGCTTGAGCACCGGCACGCGCGAGTGCTCGCTGACCCACCGCACGAACTCCTCGCCGCCGCGGGGGATGACCATGTCGACGAGCCCGTCGGCCTCGAGCAGCGCGGCCACGGCGGCTCGGTCCGTGGTGTCGACGAACTGGATCGCGTCGGCCGGTGCTCCCACCTTCTCCAGGGCCTTCGCGAGCACCGCCGCGATGGCGGTGTTGGACTCGATTGCCTCGCTCCCGCCGCGCAGCACCACCGCGTTGCCGGACTTCACGCAGAGGCCACCGGCGTCGGCCGTGACGTTCGGCCTCGACTCGTAGATGAAGCCGATCACACCCAGCGGGACGCGGACCCGCGAGATCTCGATCCCGTTCGGCCGGCGCCACGACTCGGCCACGGTCCCGACCGGATCGGGAAGCGCGGCGATCTCACGGAGCCCCTGGGCCATTTCCTCGATACGCGCCTCGGTGAGCGTCAGGCGGTCGAGAAACGCCTTGGTCACCCGGCCGCGCGCGCGGTCGAGGTCGGCCCGGTTGGCCTCGAGCAGCGCCTCGGCCTTCTCGACGAGCCCCCGGGCCATCTGAGTGAGCGCCTCGTTCTTCGTCCTGGTCGGGCAGAGCGCCAGGGCGCGGGCCGCGGCGCGCGCGGCCCGGACGCGGGTTTCGACGAGAGTCCGGGCGTCCATAGCCATCCCCTAGAGGATCACCAGATTGTCACGATGGATCACTTCGTCAAAGCTCTTGTACCCGAGCCGTCGCTCGATCTCCTGCGTCTTCGCCCCCCTGATCTTTCTGAGCTCCGCCGCGTCGAAGTTCACGACGCCGCGCGCGAACTCCTCGCCGCCGGTGCCGCCGCGGAGGGCCACCACCTCGCCCGAGGCGAAGTCACCCTTGACCTCGACTATGCCTGAAGGCAGGAGGCTCTTGCCACGCTGCGTGAGGGCGTCCAGCGCGCCCGCGTCGACGGTGAGCCATCCCTGCGGCGGGACGGCGAACGCGATCCAGCGCTTCCGGGCGCCCAGGCGGGCCGCCTTCGGCGCGAAGTAGGTGCCGACGGGCTCGCCGGCGACGATGCGCCCGAGGACGCCGGGCTCACGGCCGCTGGCGATGATCATGGGCACGCCGGCGGCCGCCGCCTTGCGCGCCGCCTGGAGCTTCGTCGCCATGCCGCCGACCGAGATGCGGTCCGCGCGGTCGCGCGCGAGGCGCGCGATGTCCTCGGTGACCGCTTCCACGGTGTCGAGCTTCCGGGCGCGCGCGTTGACGGCCGGGTCGTCGGTGTAGAGCCCGTCGACGTCGGTGAGGAGCACCAGCAGATCGGCGTCGATCAGCGAGGCGACCAGCGCGCTCAGGTTGTCGTTGTCGCCGACCTTGATCTCCTCGACGGCGACCGTGTCGTTCTCGTTGACGATCGGCAGGACGTCGAACTTCAGGAGCGCCAGCAGCGTGTTCTTGGCGTTGAGGTAGCGCGCCCGGTCGGATATGTCCTGCGCGGTCAGGAGCACCTGGCCGACCTGGACGTGGTGGCGCCCGAACGCCGCCTCGTACTGCCACATCAGCACGGACTGGCCCACCGCGGCCGCCGCCTGCTTCTCCGGGATGGAGCGCGGCCGCTCCGGCAGCTTGAG